>SSGK01000002.1 GCA_008015855.1 Candidatus Altimarinota bacterium
ATATATAACACTGCTATTGGTGAACGAGCTCTCTCCTCCAACACCACTGGAGGCTTCAACACCGCGAATGGAGTCTCTGCTCTCTACTCCAACACCACCGGAGACTCCAACACCGCGAATGGAGTCTCTGCTCTCTACTCCAACACCACGGGATACTACAACACCGCGAATGGATACGAGACTCTCGTCTTCAACACCACCGGAAACTCCAACACCGCGAATGGAATGCAGGCTCTCCACTCCAATACCACGGGATACTTCAACACCGCGAATGGAGTCTCTGCTCTCCACTCCAATACCACGGGATACTTCAACACCGCGAATGGAGTCTCTGCTCTCTACTTCAACACCACCGGAAACTCCAACACCGCGAATGGAGTCTCTGCTCTCCACTCCAACACCACTGGAGTCTCCAACACCGCGAATGGAACTCAAGCCCTCCGTTCCAACACCACTGGAGTCTCCAACACCGCGAATGGACAGAGTGCACTCTTCTCCAACTCATGAGGCTCCAACCATTCCGCCTTTGGATACCAAGCAGCCTATCAGATAGTCGCCAATGGTGGCACTCAACCCAACACCGCTATCGGATACCAGGCACTCTTCGGGGGTTCCTGGACAGCAGCAAATACTGCATATGACAATGTTGCCATCGGATACCAGGCCCTCTATGGAACTACTGGAACTCCATCAACAGGATATGAAAATGTAGCGGTTGGAAATAGTACAATAACAAAGAATACAGATGGATTTCGTAATTCTGCAGTCTGATTTGGGGCGCTTTTTGCGAACACTTCGGGAGCATGGAATACAGCCATTGGGCATAGTTCTCTGTATAATAATACTACAGGAAACCTTAATACTGCAATCGGAATGAATTCACTCCTAGCAAATACTACTGGTTTTGATAATACTGCGTTAGGTGCATGGGCACTTCGAACGAATATCACTGGTTCTGATAATGTTGCAGTGGGTGATCAAGCACTCTATTTTAGTACAAATTGATCTTGGAATACATCAGTATGAGTTGAATCACTCAGATCACTTACAACAGGAACTGGTAATACCGCTCTGTGATACTTTGCAGGAAAAAATACCAGTGCTTCATACTCATGAGTAACCACAGGGACAGGAAATACTTTTGTGTGATATCTTGCAACCGCTTCGAATGGCGTCATTAGAAATGCTACTGCTATCGGTGCACATGCACTTGTAACAACTGGAAATACGATTGTACTTGGTTCTATCGCTGGTATTAATGGTGCTGAAACAGGGGTACGTGTTGGAATAGGAACAAGCAATCCTGTAAGTATCCTGGATATTAGTGGAGCTCTTTCCATGTATGGGTATAATGTGATAAAGTGGCATTTTCCTGTATCGCCAACATCAATTGGATTCTGAGTTGGAGCTCTTGATGAGAATATAACGGGAATTGCTAATACGGCTGTATGATTAGATGCTCTTGGTAGTAATACAGTTGGCGCAAGAAATACGGCGCTTGGAACATCCGCTTTAGTGTGGAATATATCAGGTACTGACAATACCGCACTTGGGTATGGTGCACTCAATGCAAATCTTGGTTATTATAATACCGCAATTGGGTCATGGGCACTATCATCAAATACCACTGGTTGATGAAATATCGGTATTTGATATGGTGCACTCAATTCCAATACAACAGGAGGATCAAATTTAGCAATGGGTTATGGGACACTTTCATCGAATCAGACGGGTTCGGTGAATATTGCGATAGGAGAGAATGCTCTTTTGAATAATAAAACCGATAATAACGTTGCAATAGGGTATTTCTCAATGAGAGGGAATACCTATGGATCATGAAACGTAGCTGTTGGAAATATGGCTATGTCATGAAACACAACAGGTTATAGACAGGTTGCTGTGGGGGTATCTGCACTACAAAATAATACAACATGACGACAGAATGTAGCCATATGACCTGCAACATTAAGTCTCAATACAACATGATACTATAATGTTGCTATTGGTGAAAGTGCTCTTGGATTTCAGACTACTGGGTATGCAAACGTCGCGGTTGGGCCAGAGTCATCATTGATGAATACAACCGGATCTGGAAACTCATCTCTTTGAGCGATGAGTCTTCGTAACAATACAACTTGAGCATCAAACGTCGCAGTGGGTATTCTGTCCATGTCTGGTAATACCATCTGAAGTCGTAACGTATCTCTTTGACAAGGCGCAATGCTTACGAGTAAGCTCGGATCATGAAATGTGGCTATCTGAAGCATGGCACTTGCTTGATGAGAAGCAGGGACATCTAATGTAGTAATTGGTGAAAGTGCTTTTGCGTCAAACAGTGGAGGTTCCTATAATATAGCTATCGGTTTTGCTGCGATGAATAGTTATAGTGGCTCTTTCCCTATACCAACGAGCTATTTCTCAAGTGGTATGAATAATATTGCCATTGGCGCGAATTCACTTGCAAATATTTGAAATGCTTCATGAAACGTAATTATCGGAAACAATGCAATGCAATGATGAACGGGCACGAATGTAATAACTGGATCATGAAATGTATGAGTTTGATATGCAGTGCTCTCGACCAATACAAGATGATCAAAAAATACAGCAATTGGATATATGGCAAATGTTGCAACAACCAATCTTTCAAATGCTACTGCAATTGGTGCGAATGCCACTGTGAATGATTCAAACAAAGTTCGTATAGGGGATGCAAATATTACTGTTATTGAATGACAGGTTGCATGGACATTTCCATCTGATATTCGATGGAAGGAAGATATAAAAGATATATCTCTCGGACTTTCATTTCTAGAAAAGCTTCGACCGGTTGACTATCTTCGTAAGAATGACTCTGAAAAGAAGCGTGAATGGTGATTTATTGCACAAGAAGTTGAAGCTACGCTTGAGAATCTATCATATACTTGAGCATGAATTATTCGTGCCGATTCAACTCCTGATCGCTTCCTTACCTTCCGACCTACTGATCTTCTGGCACCTATTGTTCGATCTATTCAGGAACTATCTCAGACACTTAAACAACACTCTTATCTTTTTATTCAGCAAAGCCAGGATATCGAATCCTTGAGGAATGAAAATAAGGAACTTCGACGTATGTTAGAAGAACTTTCAAATCAAATAAACGAAATAAAGAATCAAAAATAGCCTTTGTTTTTCTCTCTATTTTCCATACAATACGCCCAAAAGGCGTATTTTTTGTTTTTCTTTACAATGATTCTTATATACGGAAAGTGACGTGTTTGAAATGGAGTTGCAAAATTGTGTAACTTCCTCTCACTCTCTTATACAATGGCGGCAGATGGTGAGGAAATTGATTATTCACACTATGAATATATTATTCCTTCCCCAGGAATTCCTGTGACTCATGAGATATATAGCAATTCTGAACTTCGTATAAAAGTGATCTCTGAGCTTGATTTTGCATATTATTTTCTTCCAAAGGGATTTACTATTGCTTCCATTACGGGAACTGATGGAAAATCAACAACTGCATGGATACTCTACGAACTTTTCCGAAAAGAATATGGCAGTGCTCATGTATATCTCTCAGGAAATTTTGATATGCCGTTTTCAGAAACGGTGTGTGATATTCTTGCTTCTGAGGTAACACGATGATGTATTGTTCTCGAGATATCCAGCTTCATGTCTTATGGAATTGGCATGAATCCAATGTTTTCTCATGAGAAATGAGTTCGAAAGGAATGTTTCCATACGGATTATTCGATTTTTACAAATTTTGAACGAGATCATCAGAATTGGCATACTGATATGCAAGAATATCTTGATGCAAAGATGAATCTTATGCATCATACTACGAAAACAATTGTTGCCAATACTCAGATTGTGACTCGTTCGAAAGAATTAAATCTTCAGTGCACATTTCCAGAGAATACACGATTTATTGGGAGAGAATGAAATGATAGAACGGATGGTGAGAATATTATTATTTCTGGAAGAAGGAAATATAAACTTTCAGAGACGCATTTCTCAGGTTTTCATAATGCTATGAATATCCTGGCATGTACGGTCGTTACTAATAGTCTCCGTATTTGTTCAAAAAGAACAAAATGATATCTTGCCTCTATCCAATGACTTCCTCATCGAATAGAATTGGTAACTCAGTGGAATGGAATTACATTTATCGATGACTCCAAATCAACATCTGCTCAGAGTCTCGAAGCCGCGCTTTCTTCTTTTGATTGAAAGAAAATCCTTCTTATTGCAGGATGATCGGATAAGGGGGATAGTTTTGAGCATCTTACCTCTCTTCTTTTTGAAAAGGTAAAGGCAATGGCATGTATTGGTGCAACGAAATGACAATTCGTAAAGATTGCCACGAAGATTGTACTTCCGCACGTTGCAACCGATTCACTCGAAGAGGCGGTACAATACCTTGTATCACAGGCTTCTGAAGGGGATGTGGTATTGCTTTCTCCGGGTTGTGCGAGTTTTGGTTTATTTAAGGATTATCTTGATCGAGCGAATCAATTTCGATCAATTGTTCAGCTTGTAACTCATTCATAACATGGAATTACGTTTTGATAAAAATACAATAAAGGAATTTGAAGAATCCGGCATCCAAGAAATCCAATGTTCTTTTATCCAGTCTGGATGTGCTGGAACTAAGATCCGAGTTGCTCCAATTTCCGAAGAATCCGAGAAGATATGAATGACAGCACATGCAATTCATGAGAACCTTATTTGTTACTTTAAACCATCAGAAATAGCACAGTTTGATGGTGCTATTATAACAAAGGCACAAGGAAAATGGATATTTACTTCATCAAAGATTAATACACGATGCTCTTGTGGATCGAGTTTCTCATTAAAAACAGGAGATAAAATGAAGGATGCTATTCGAAAATTTCAAGCCATGAAGCAGAAAAGTAATCATAATACCCATGAAACACCTTAATATACATATTGAATGATATGAGCTTCAGAATGAGCTCATTTTATGACCGATTGATACTATTGTAAACCATTCCGATAGGATAGCTGTTGTGGGGGAAAATGGAGCAGGAAAAACCACATTTCTCCGCATTATTATGGGACAAATCCCAGAATATCGGTGAACTATAGAGAATATCGGTGCCATATCACTTGGATATCTTGAACAAATTCATTTTTTAGATGAAACACGTACGGTTCGTGATGATTTAAGAGATGCATTTACTGAGTTAAGAGAGCTCGAACAAACAATTGAGAGGGCTGATAAAAAGATGCAAGAAACGGGGGAATATGAAGAGTATACTGATGCAGTTGAGAGATATACCCTTCTTGGAGGATATACCTATGGAAATGAGATTGAAAGAGTTGCACGCTGAATTGGGATTTATCATCTTCTCGATAATCATCTTTCTGAGGTTTCCGGATGAGAACGGACAAAAATTGCTCTTGCAAAAGTATTACTCTCTCGGCCTGATTTTCTTCTTCTCGACGAACCAACGAACTTTATTGACCTTCAGAGTGTTGAGTGGCTGGAGAAATACCTTCAGGATACGTGGAAAGGTGGATACATGATTATTTCTCATGATCGCGAATTTCTGGATCGAACCTGTTCGATTGTTTTAGAAGTGCGAGCGGAACAAGGAATTGATGTATACCATGGGAATTATTCTGAATATGTTGCGGAGAAACGAAAACGCCATGAGAAAATAGTAAAGCAATATGAAGAACAACAGGTATTTCTCTCGAGTGAAAAAACACTGATAAATCGTTTTCGAGCATGATCTCGTGCATGATTTGCTAAGAGCCGTGAACGAGCTCTTGAGAAAGTTGAGCTTATTCAGAAACCCGAATCTTTTACGAATCTTGCATTCCAATTCGAATACACGACCGATCCAACACATACGATTGTTTCGTTTGAGGATGTTTTTATTGGAAGAAAGGAGCCACTCTTTTATATCCGCGATATTGCCCTAGAACAAAAGAAGCGTGTTGGAATAGTGGGTGAAAATGGAGTGGGGAAAAGTACACTTTTAAAGACTATTCTATGAAAACTTCCTATTTTAGATGGTCTCTTGAATCGAGGAAAATGACTCGATATTGGATATTATTCTCAAATGCATGAAGAACTCCTTGTAGATAAAACCATTTATGAGAATTTTGAATTGCACGGACTCGGCTACTCTCGAGAGCGTCTCGCTTCGATACTCGGGCATTATGGTTTTTCATACCATGACGTTGATATGAAGGTTTCTTCTCTTTCTGGAGGGCAACGCTCCAAGATCTTATTTGCAATTCTTGGACAGAAAGGAACCAATTTTCTCATCCTTGATGAACCAACTAATCATTTGGATTATGAAAGCAGAGAAGCACTTGAGACAGCCCTTCGTTCCTATCCTGGAACGATTCTCTTTATTTCCCATGATCGTTATTTTGTTAATAAATTGGCGACCCATATTTGGATTATAGAGAAACAAGAAATGACCATTTCATATGGAAATTATGAAGACTATCAGTATAAAAAAGAACGAGGACTTTCCTATGATATGTCACTCTTCGATGAAACTGGCGAATTAAATCTCGTCTTGGAAGAAAAACTCTGAAGGGAAGAGGCGCGCAGAATTCGTGATAAATTTGCACGAAAACGTCGTTAAAACGAGTTGACGGCGTCCGCTTTTTTCCTACACTCTCACTATAATTATTTGAACTATGACACAAAAATCTCGATTTTTTATTACGACACCAATTTATTATTCGAATGGGGTTCCTCATATTGGACACTCATATGCATCGCTCATTGCTGATATTATTGCTCGTAAAAAACGAATGATGGGTGCTGATGTAAAATTCTCTACATGAGTCGATGAAAATTCTCAGAAAGTAGTAGAAAAAGCCGAAGAGCTCTGAATGGAGGTTATGGAATATGCTGATTCTATGGCTCTCAAGCACAAAGCAGTGTGGGATGGTCTCGGAATTTCCTATACTGATTTTATTCGCACAACGGAACCTCGACACAAGAAATTGGTACAAGAAGTACTTCAAAAGTCTTTTGATAATGGAGATATTTATGAAGGAATGTATGAAGGGAAATACTGCGTTGGATGTGAGGCATTTAAGAAGGATGCTGATTTGACGCCCGATGGAAAATGTATTGACCATCCAAATAAAGAAATTCAATTCCTCAAAGAGAAGAATTATTTTTTCCGACTCTCAAAATATCAGGATACACTCCTTCGGTTTTATGAAGAGAATGCTGATTTTATCCTCCCACACAGCCGAAGAAACGAAGTTCTTGAGTTTATAAAGTGATGACTTGAGGATTTTTCTATCAGTCGTGAAACGAATCGTTTTGGGATACCGCTTCCTTTTGATAAGTCTCAGGTGACCTACGTTTGGTATGATGCACTATTTAATTATGTTACCGTATGTCAAGGTGAAGAGCAGGATTTTTGGCCTGCAAATCTTCACGTAGTTGGAAAGGATATTGTAAAATTTCATGGTATTTATTGGCCTGCAATGCTTCTGTCTGCGGGATACACTCTTCCAAAACAAATTCTTGTAACCGGATATTTTACGGTGAATGGTCAGAAAATGTCGAAGACTATCGGAAATGTCATTGATCCCGTGGAGTTTTCACACAAATATTCCAAGGATCTCCTCACACTCTATCTTCTTTCTGCTTTTCCTATCGGTGAAGATGGGGATTTTTCAGAAGAACAAGCAATCCTCATGTACAATGCAAAGCTTGCAAATAATCTTGGAAACCTCTTGAATCGATTTATTGCACTTGGATTGAAAGAAGGATGAGTAATTCAATGAGAGGAGAATATCACACTCAAGGATTTGCGACTGAATCTTGCAAAAGAAACCGAGTGATACTTTGAGAAATATGATCTTAAAATGATACTTCAATCCGTTTTTGCTTTTGCTGATGAGGTAAATAAGTATATAGATGAGACAAAACCGTGGACACTGAAGGATGAAGATACAGATACAAAAAAGAAACTGAATGATATACTTTTTACTATCGGTCGTGCCCTGGAAACCATGGGAATCATTCTTTCACCATTCTTTCCTGAAAAAATGGACGAAATGCTCGGTCGAATTGGAGGAGAATCCATTCTTGCATGAAGTAAAGTATTTGAGTTTCATGAAAAAGGCAATCCACTCTATCAAAGAATAGAAAAACAATAGAAAAATCCGGAATTATTTCCGGATTTTTTAGTTATCAAGGAGGAAGAGGTACCAATATGGCATAAAACGAACTAATGTTTTATTTACCGTAATGGTTCATTCGTATTTGGGAGTAATAACCCATGCCAGTGGAGGATTATATCGATCAATAAATCATCGCATAGAACGAGTTATATCACCATTGGTACGTGCATGTTGTGAGATTTCAATAGGGAGTGGTGCAGTATTATTTTTCCCAGCAAGAACAAAATCCACTTCAGCTCCTTGTTTTGTTTTCCAGAAATGGAGTTCTTTTTCATTCTTTTTTCCAAAATCAAGCAATATATTCGCAATAGTATTCTTAAAAAGAGGGAACTCATTCTGTGCTCTGTGAATATCTCAGAACGTGTGAATCAGGTAATTTCTCAGGCCAGTATCAGCAAAATAAACAAGAGGTGATTTCGTTATCTCATTGGTATTATCTCCACTACTAATAGGTGAGAGGATATTCGTGATATAAGTTGCTTCTCCAATCTGGATATACTGTTTCAGTGTTGGAAAAGTGATATTTGCCTCAAGAGCAATATGTTTATAAGTGAGTGGATGTTGGATATTATTCGCAAGAATGGCATTTACTTGTTTATAAGCATCCGTTCTCCGTACTGCTAATCCATGAGAAACATCCTTCTCAATATGTTTTTTATATATTTGCTTAATAAGTTCTCGTTTTTTATCATGAGAATCTTCCATAATAATGTCTGGATAGCCTCCAAAAGCCATAAATTCCAAGAGGTAATCTTGAATAGGGGAAGCGTGGTTTTTAAAGAAGTTAATCAGAGCTCCTGGTTCGTAATATCCGGTTTTATACTGTAGAAATTCCTTAAATGAACAGGTTTTGAGTTCGAATGTTTTCATTCGAGGCCCGAGAATTTCATTCAATCCTCCTATGAGTCATTTATCACTCGTCGATCCAAGGATAAATTTATAAGGTAGATCCGTGTCGTATATTTCTCTCAATATGTGGGCAACATCTTTTTGATGTTCAATATTATCGATGATAATAGTGCATGGTTTTCTTCCGATAATTCCAGTGATATATCCAGTAAATCAGAGGGCACTTCGAAAATTCCAAAGATCTTTTTCGTCATCGAGGGAAAGGAAAATAATATCCTTTCAGTCATGTTTTAACTCATTTTTTAAGACCGTGAGAAGGGTGGTTTTTCCAACAGACCGTGGTCCAGTGACGAGAATAATCTCCTTCAATCATAAGGATGCTCGAATCTTTCAAAGAATATCTCTGCGAATCATAGTTAAACGATTATAAAACTATTAATATAATTTTAGTTATATAGAGATTATATTTTAATTTTAGTTAAACTCAAATAATTATTTCAATATAGTTTGAGTTTATTTTTAATTCAAATAGTAAATTATGAGAGATATACTATTTTATAGAAAAAGCATTTTTATGAAGTTGAATAATAGTAATATTGGTATTATTCATAAAAATATAACATTTGTAAAAATGCAATTAATTGCAAAAATTATTTTGGATGCTTCATTTATTTCTTCTGATTTTTTATAATGCAGAGTGAAAGAAGAAAGATACTTATAATAATTGCAGTGCAGAGGAGGCAGAGAATACAGTAGGAGTGAACGTATAGCACTTCTTGAGTGATGATATAAGCGTTAAAACAGACTCCAAAAAATGAAAGAACGGCAAGGATTTTTGCTTCCAGTACCCGTTTTCTTATATTCCCAAGTATCGCAAGAATGAGGATGATGGGATAAACTCCGAGTGCTATCATCGGAAATGGGATTCCAAATATCTGAGTTTTTCCGTGAACAATCGCATTCGTACAAGAAAAAGTAGTGTTGATATCACAGAAAGAACTTGGCGGCATCATACTGCTTGCGCCCCAGAGAAGATCATATGCTTTGATACTTAAGTAAGTAGCATTGATAAGAGCAAATATACTGAGAAGAATGATGATTTGATATTTCTTCATATTTTTTTTAGGTTAAATCATATTTATACTAGAAAAAATGAGTGAAATGTACAGGAAAAAGTCTTTACAAAGGTGGATATATTTTTGGAAATATAAATTATAAATTATATCAATCTATAGTATAGAGCTAGTCTTTTGATTATTTGTTTTGTTTTATGGTAGAATTGATTGAATTCTCATATCAAAATAAATTTTTACGTTCTGTACTATGTCATACACTGATCGTCGTGCCATGTTTGTGGATTACACTTCCCGAGTATTAATGGTGATACTCATCATTACTAATACATTTCATCCGTATGCGATGGATGATTTGATGGATACTATTTCTTGAGAAGTGGTTATTGAGGATATTCAAAATGAGAATCTTACTTCTCCACAGGAATGAGAGATGATATGAATTCAAGGAGAGGCTCTCTCATGAGAAACAAACACTGGAACAGAACAAGATACTCTCACAGGAGAACTCACCCAAACAGGAACGGAAATAAACACTGGAACAACAGACCAATCATTAGAACAAACTCTCTCATGAGAAACAAACACTGGAACAATAGAACAAAACACTTTCACAGGAGAACTCACCCAAACAGGAACGGAAACAAACACTGGAACAGAGATACAATGAGTGGAAGATAAAATGGAAATTTTGGAAGATCAAGTGGTAACACTTGCTAATGTAGAATGAGTGAAAGTTGATTTAGGAATTTTTTCAGGCGAAACACTTGAAATGAAGACGAATGAAAATATTGAAATGAAAGACCCAAATGAAAACAGACTTTTGGTTGAAATCGAAACAGGAACAATTATTCGAAATAAATATGTAAGCTCGGAAATTAATATAGAAAATTTTACCTTAGAAGAAAAAACTCAAAACGATGTAAGTTTTGAAATTGCAATGAAGCAAGTAAAGGATATTTTCGAATTCTGAATACCATGAACTCCTCTTGTTTTTTCTAAACCAGTGAAAATCACTGCTCATATTGATGTTCCAAATGGTACAAATATCGAGATTGGAGTAAAGCATGCAGATGAACCTACAGTAAACACATTTTGACTTTCAACTGCATGAGAAACAGCCTGTAATTCGGATGGAAGTGCAACTATTCCGTGATCAGTAGTAACAATACATAACAATACCATTACATTTTATACTTGTTCCGCAAGTACTTTTATCTTCAATGTTCTTGGGACTGGGAATCTAAAGGTCTGGTTAAAATCCGATGCTGGAACAAGTTGTTCTATAAGCGGATGTAGTCTTACAACCTGGAATGATCAGTCACCATCTTCGAATAATGCTACAAATGCTGGAACGGTAAATCCAATATTTGTTCCAGTAAAATGGAACTTTCATCCAGCAATCCGATTTGATAATGGATATTTTTACACAGCAAATGATGGTGCTATACAGGATAATATGACCCTTATTGCTGTTTATAGTACACTACAATCAGCAGGGGATGGTACATTTTGGAATTCTCCAGCTCTTATCGGTGGGGAAACTTCGGCTTGAACTCAGGATTTTGCGCTTGGCATGAATGCATGACGGGCTCTTATGAAAGCAGTTACTGGTGATTGACTTGGGTCAGTTGATTCAACGGCATCCAATAATAATCAACCGCATATTGCTATTGGTACACGAGTTCTTGGTTGAAATAGTATACTCTATAGAAATGGTCGACAGGTTACATCAACTGCTTCTGATACAGTAGCTCTTACTCTTCCGACTGTTCTTTGAATCGGTCAGCATCCTACTCCGAGTGGAAATGGGCAATTTGTTGGTGAAATTATGGAAGTAATGGCATATACATGAGCTCTTTGAACAAGTGATATAAATAAAGTTTCATCCTATCTTGCTCTGAAATATGGAATTACCCTCGATCAAACAACTTCTACCAATTACGTTCTTTCGGGATGACAAATTGCTTGGAATGCGAGCAATGCAGGTGTTTATAAGAATGATATTGCGGGTATTGGTCGAGATGATGCTACCACTCTCAATCAAAAGAAATCTCAATCATCGAATAATCCGAATGACATTATTATTGAATATACGGGTGCTTCTATTCCATTTAATACGAATACACTTGTATGGGGAAATAATGCTGGTGCCACAGGAACATGGACAACGACGGAAATTTCTTGAGGATATCAGAGAATTGCTCGAGAATGGCAACTACAAGAAATAAATGGAGATATTGGAAATATTACACTTTCAATTCCAATGTCTGGAATTGCAGCATCAGGATGACTTGATGTCTATCTTGTGCAGATTGATGCATCTACTTCATGAGATTTTTCAGGAGCTACGACGTTTATTCCGGGTATCATAAACAATGGAAATTATGAGTTTGTATTGAATCCAACGAATGGTGATTACATAACATTTGCAACTGATTTTAGCTTTAATGCATCGGGGCATTTCTTTTGGTTTCGTGCTGATAGTGGAGCATATATTAATGCTGGTACAACCCTTGCAACTACGAATGGGCAAACCATTCAACAATGGAATGATAATGCAGCAAATGGATTACATGTTTCTCAACCTACTGCGGGTGCTCGTCCTGTGTATCGCACCAATCATCTGAATTTTAATCCATGATTAGAATTCCAGACTACCACAAAAATACTCACACGTGCTACAGGATTTGCATTACCTACTAATCCTACATTTACATTTTACTTTGTATGAAATAGTCAAAAAACTGCAGGAACAAGAAGTATTGTTTTATGATTTGTAAATTCTGCAACTACTACAACCCCAATTATTTCCATAGAATCAAATGCTCTTTGAGTCTATCAAGAATCTGCAACGGTTCGATATAGTCGTGCGATAACAGCACCAAACATTGGTATTAGTAAAATCACGAGAGCTGTTGGAGGAAATTACACATCTACTTATAACGGTATTCTATGAACTGGATTTCTTGCTACTAATTTTTTAACAGCAGTCACTCCAGCTAGTCCAATGTTTATATGAAGTCAAAGAAATACAACTTGACATGCAGCAGCATTTTCATGAATTATGAATGAAGTTATCATGTTTACATGAGTTCTTTCTTCGTCTGATGATGATAAAATTCAATCATACCTTGCTTGTAAGTATGGTGTAACACTCTCACAATCAACCCCACGAAATTATGTTCTTTCCAATAATATTATTTCTTGGAATACAAATTCTGATGCAGGTTATCGAAATAATATTGGTTGTATCGCTCGTGATAATTCATTCTGACTTCTTCAATCAAAAACACAATCGATTCATAATGGTGGAGATATTATTATAGAAAAAACAGGATGAGTTCTTGCCAATATGCAAGTACTTACTTGGGCAAATAACAATGCAGCAACTGGGTCTTGGGTTGGA
>SSGK01000011.1 GCA_008015855.1 Candidatus Altimarinota bacterium
ATTTATCACTCATGATAGTGTGAGCGTGACACTGTGAGTTCCGGTAGAAGATGCATTTCCTACGTTTGTTACAGTAATGGGTATAAGTGATTGGATACCCACCTGGAGATTTGGAATCGGCTGTCCAATTCCTGATATAATATCAGGAACGTTCGTTGATACGTAGGGAAGCATACGCCATTCGATGCTTCCGGTATAGGTTCCAGGGGTTGTACCAAAGTTCCAATTTACTCAAAAACCAAGATCTCATCAGAAGTTTTGTATATTATTTGTAAATTTTACTCCATTTGTAATCTGATTTCGTACTGTTCACCACCCATTTGCTTGATAAGCAGTCCGTGTTCTTCCTGAGAGGTATCGGATAGCGGAGAGTTGATTGAGTGCATTATCAAATACTCCAATAGTAGTGCTTGGTGTAGTAGAATAATATCCTACATCATTGGAATCAGCTCATCAGACGGTTGAGTCATTTGCGATATAGAATCGTACATTATTCCCATTTCCAGCAGGAACTACCACACGCCAATCGATGGTAAAGAATTTATTTGGAGCAGTATATTTCCAGTCGAGATAGACAGTATAGGTTCGTCCTCCAACGTTTCTCGTGAGGGTAGTGGTTGCAGTATATGTATTTCCTGACTGGGATCCATTGGTTGTTCTCGAACTCCAACTGGTCCAATCACTTCCATAGGTGGTATTTCCTATGCGGAGTGCAATCCAACTATCGAGGATATTCGTACATCCATTGGCTGGAGGATTGGTCCCGGGATTGTATACATTTGCGAGTCAGTTGTAGTAGAGTTGAAATTGTCCACAATCACCGATGACGAGACGGAGATCGTTGGATCATGCCTGTCAACCAAGAGTATTGATCGTAAAACTTGAGGCTCCACAGGTGTAGAATACCACTTTTCCATTTCGAACCGTTGCAATATTATTTGGAAGTGTGCTTGATCCATTTGCCTCACACTGCGTATTTGCATCAGTGGAAAGTCCAGTAACTCCAAAGTCAGCATCTCATTCGTGTTTTACAAATATCTCAACTCGATCATTTTCAAAGAGATTTTCTACGGGAATTTCTACTTTTACCGGTTTTGAAAAGATGAGGTGTTGTCCTTGGATTCAAAAATCAAAGGTTTCTACTCATCCATTATTAGGTTCTTCCGTATCAGTTGGATTTTGTTCTCTCTTGGATTTTGGTACAATCGTTCTCTTCTGTTTTTTGAGTGCTTTCTTTTCAGCGAGTGTTTTTGTTTCTTTCTTTGCTTCGTGTACTCAAAAATTCTCAAAAGCAATCGAATCAACTCATCCATTCGTCGTAATACTCGTACCGTCTTTCACTTGAATATTGATATTTTTTGCATGGATTCATTCTGGATTTTTCTTGAGCATGAGTGGTTCATCGAGGGTAACTTTTTTCACTTTTCCATTTACTCGTTCCTTTTTTACATCAAGAGAGAGTCCGTTCGAAATAATAGCACGTTCTGATGTTTTTTCGCGAATGTCATTCGTAGCGCGGAGGGTTGCAGTGGTTCCAGTTTTTTCTGTCTGAGCAATCATTGATTCAAAGATTTCATCACTGCTCATATTTTCATCAAAAATATTTGCCGCAATCATATCGCTATTCTCTTCTACAAAGGCAAGAATCGTGTCGTACGAATAATAACTTGCTATGCTTGCAAGAAGAATGAATAATCCGGAAATCGCGCTTATGTATTTTTTTGTGAGATGAATCATGAAGAAAGTGTTTTTGTATCTGTTTTTCTTAGTATACCAGATTCTTTTTCTCGCTTCAATAATAGGACTCTACTTTTTACCTTTTCATGTATTGTGATTCAGTTCATAAAAAAGCGCATATTGGTAATATATATGCGCTATAATTTATATGTGTCAATACTTATTCGTATCTCCTATTTTCGAGTGGCGATATCCCAGGTGCGAACGAGTTCATCGATAAAATCGGTTACCTCTTTTTCATTTCCTTCAGAAAATTTCTTTTTTCAACAACAGGCAAGATGGCTTCGCATCAATTCTCGATTTGCTGACTTGAGAAGTCCGATGGTCGCATTGATTTGATTCGCGATATCGGCACAATATCGTCATTCTTCCGCCATTTCATTTACGGTTTTGAGTGTTCCGAGTGCTTTTCTGAGACTGGTAAGTACCTGTTTTGAAGTTGTCATAGTGTGAAAATGATTATACCATAGGGTATGGTTACACCTATACTAACCTTTTTTATAAAAGAAGCAATAAAAAATGACGGCTTTCGCCGTCAAAGGAAGGGGGAATTAGGCAAAATGCGCACCGGTATTCGGGGGCAGAGTGGACTTTTTCCTCCAGGTAACACCGGCGATTCCGATGATTCCTGTGAGCATGAGTGCAAGTGAACTCGGCTCAGGAACGGTCGAAACAGCTGTCAGGTGTTTTACCGGTTCTTCGTAGTTTTGCCAGTCGATCGAAATCGCTGGAAAATCATCCTTCGGAACCAACATGAACCATTTGAGCCCCGAGATGTATTTCGGGGTATCATTGTTCATGGCATCTTCGCTTTCGAAGAAGTCAATCCATGAGACCGTACTTGGGTAGTTTTCATCAGCCCGATGGTTGATGTAGACGTTTGTCTCATCCGTCAAGGGTGCTGAGGTGTGAGCATTTCCTTTCTGTTCAAAGCGCATACGGAGCATCCCTATGCCGTAGTTACCGCTGTATTCAAACAGCATTGGCTTATATACGGAGAAGATATCCCCGTAATCGTCATAGAGAGTGGTAGAAATTTCATCCGTTACATGGAGAATTCCAGCAGCTTCTCCATCGCTCATGTACGTTTGTTCAACGAACGTGGCGTGTGCATGCAGGGAAAAGAGCAGGGAAATGGCCACGAGAAAAACTCGAATCGCATTCATGGATAGTGCCTCCAAAAAAGAGTGATTGAAAAATGCCGTGTGTATTCTACTAAAAATTAATAATTGTCAATACTATTCCATAATATCCATTTTTTTGAAGAGTCATTCAATAGATGAATCATGAGAAATCCATTTTTCATGCTTTGGATCGATGAATCATTCCGACTTCATATGCTCAAAAAGGGTAATGAGCGAATCATAGTATCCTTCGATATTAAGTATCCCAACGGGAATATTGGTTGTCTTCAGTTGATTGAGCGTCAGTACTTCGAAAAGCTCGTCCATACTTCCCCATCAACCAGGAAGTATAATAACCGCATCAGCCCGTCGAACGAGTTCTTTTTTTCGGTGATGCATGTTTTCTGTCTCGATAAATTTTATCTTATCGGTAATGCGTGCTTTTTCGCTTGGATTAATCGTTTTTGGAAATACTCCTGTAATTCTTCCGTTATGTTCGAGGGCTCATTCTGATACGGCTCACATGAGTCATACCGAAGATCCTCCGTATACAAGGGTATGTCATTTTTTTGCGAGGTATGCACCAAGTGCAAAGGCGGTTTCTTTATAGATTGGTCGGTTCCCATCACGGGATCCACAGAATACAGTAATTTTCATATGAATCATGATTAAAGGGTGAAACTTCCTCATAGTATAAAAAATACCCCTGAAATCAAGGATAGAGGGGTATTTTTATGCTGCTTTTCGGAGTTTTGGAGTATTCATTTCATCCATTCTGTCCAATACTATTTTGAGATCATTCGCTCGTTTTACGTGGAGAGCAGCTTGCTTGAGATAAATATCTCGTGAAGGTCAGACAATGGTGAGGGCAAGTTTCTTGAGTCGAATCGCCTCATTTCTGTCTTTGTTCATATAGGCATGAATAGCCGTTCTTTCATCAGGGTATGGAGCAAATTTCTGTGCTATGCTGGCTCGAAGTGTTTCATTTTGAACAGAGGAAAGAACCGATTCAGTTCTCTTCTGAGTGTTATATACCGCATCATTTTCACTTGCTTGTTCGGTAAATGCGATGGTTTGTACTCATTCAGGTACGATTGATACTATATCTTCACTCTTTGATATTTTCGTATCATTTGAATCGTTGGCAGCAATGAGTGAGAGGTATTTTTTCCCAACGGTTTTTGCGTACTTCGTGACTGGAGTTTTCATCCAATCAGTTTTCTTTCCTGTATGTTCGAGACTTCCTGGTCACCCAATGTGTCATTTTGCGAGGATTTCAGGAAGTGGCTTCTTTCCGAGCTCAATTACCTGTGCGAGTCGACGATTGTTTCGTACTCGATCAATATTTTCACGGGTATATTGTTCCATGAGTTCTTCTTGAAGTGCTGGATTTCCGAGGAAATCATTGACACGCCTTTCAGAAATAACACCTCGTTCCATAAGATATACTCCATATCGTTCGAGAGTAGCTGTTGTGAATTGGTATTTTCCCCATGCCCACTTGGAGGGGTGAACCCCAGATTTTTTCCCCACCACATCATTTCGAGCCGTATAGAGTCCACCACTTTCGGATCATGCAATAGCGGTTTTATACGTAGGGAAGTCGAGTCACATGAGATCCCCGTATTCAACCGAGAATAATTTTTTAAGGAGAGACTGTGCTTGTGAGATTGTTACCGACTTTTTTGGTACTTCCTTTTCTGTAATAATCGTAGGAGTTTTCTTTTGTTTTTGAGGTGTTTCGTTACGTTCTACAAGAACTTCATTCTCTTTTTTCTTTGCAACAAGAGTGTATTCTCGACCGAGGATAAGATCTGTAGAGGGATTTACTACCTTTCTCCCATCTCTTCAGACAAGCCCTTTCCAATTTTCAGTACCAAAGTTCTGAAGCGCAAATTCTCGTGGCCCGATACCAGGGGTGTCAACCACTTTCCATTCTCCTGCCATGCTTGGAGAAGAGGCTCCGATAAGGACTCATCCTGCTATTGCAAGGATTTTATTCCGAAAGGTATTTCGTGTTGTTTCGATCTTTTGAGAGATATGTTCTTGCGTGTTTTGGAATTTTTCCTTGAGTCCAGAAAAGATATGGAACATAGGCACTGAAAAAAGGTATATTCCTTATAAGATATACTATTTTACAGTTTGTCAATATTAATTTCAATATATGAAAGACAATTCTTATTTTGAAAGAAGAAGTTCTTTTATGTTAGGAGGGATTTTCTCTCCAAGGGATTCAATGGTTTTTCGAATCTTACCTCGAAGATTTTGAAGATATTCATCTTTATTTCCTATATTAGCTGGGATAATATTATTTTGGATTTCAGCTTTTCCATCTGTAAAGAGTGCATAGGAGAGAAACTCAGTCGCATGGAATTTTGTATTTTTGTAGTTTTTACTCAGTACTCCAGATACCTCCTTTTGTGTTTTTGGATCGAGCCCCATCCAGATATCGTCGGTCGCTTTTTTAAAGTCAGGATTTGTAAAATAAAGTCAATGGAGTGCTTCGTGTTCGAGTCATTCTAGGATTTTTGAACGAACAATATCTCATTGAATATTTCATCAATTGAGTTGAGCTGTTTCGCCACTTGGGTAGAACATAGCAATAACTGCTTTATTTGGAGTTCCTATAAAGGATTCTCATTTTTTTGAGATAATTCCTTCTGTAATGAGTCGGTCCCTGAGTTGTTTTTCTTCAGGTGTGAGACTTGTTTGAAATGTATTGAGATATGTTGCGATGCTGTCAGAAGATACGTCATGTCATCATGCATAATTCCATGAAGATGTGTCACTAAAGTCCGTTCGGTTATTTTCAGTAAATGCTGTCATTTTTCCAAAAACTTGGTTCATGCTTGTTTGATCTGTATATTTTATGAATGAAACTCCCGGAAGAGTAGAGAGTTTTTGTGTTTTTCCTGCCTCTCATTTTTCCAAGAGGGATGTCATCTCTTGTTTTGATTGTAATGCAACATCCTTTGAAACCGCTTCTTTTTGTCTCGGAGCAGATTCTTGGGGTTTCACAGGTGTAGCTGCTGGTTTTTGAGGGTTCTTTGAAGGAACGGATTTCATCTCAAAATTCCCTCATTTTCCTGTTATTTTGTACCCAGTTCCGTTGATAATATAGGTATGTTCATCCTGATCTCCCATGAGTCCTCCATCCGAAGAAAGTGGTACCGTGTGGAGGATATTTCCACTTTTTGTATCGACTATTCGGATGATTTCACGCTTTGTTTTATCGCTGTATCCTACTGTCCACTTGCGTGCTTCTGTTCATTCTGGAAGTCCACGAATTCCGCTATACTTCTCTCCAAACTGATCAAGATCTGCTTTGAGTGCTTCGGTGTTTTGGTGTGTTTGAGCACTTACTTGTTCTGTCGCGGTAGTATATTGATTGATGAGATCGATTGCGCTCGCACGAAGGTTCACATCTCATTTTTTATCCGCATACCAGATAGTGGTGTCGAGGAGATGTTTTGTAGTTGCTTGCTGCACCTTGAGTCGTTCGGAAGGGTCAGTGATCTTAGTGAGTGCACTCTTCTGTCATTCGAGATATCCACCAAATATTTCCTTAAAACCTCCTTGAGCCGATGTTTTATCCTTGAGTGAAGAATCGAGAGAATCAAAGAGCGCGAGAATATTCTTCCGTAATTCTGCATCTTTGAGAGCACTTTCGAGAGAAGTGCCAATATCTTTGAGTTGTTCGGGTGTGAGAGGTTTCTCATTATCACGTGGTCGATCGAGTCAATCGAGTGCCATAGAAGGGAAAATAGTAGCTAATACAATGAGTGTATCATATTATTGATTCTATTGCAAAAATCAGGCCAACATTCTCTCGTCAAAATATACAAATTATTTGACTATTAAAAAATAGTATGTATCGGAACGATTAAAAAAATACATTTGCAATTCTCGAGTTTTCTCTATAATACTGGAACAGCACTCACAGAAATCGATTGTGTAACACACGTGAGGGCATGTTTTTGCGTTTACATGCTTTCTTTATAATAGTTTTATGGCAAAGAAATGAGCTACCGCTGCTGGTACTGCGCCAGATCCAAAAGATCTTGGTGCTATTTATCAGATTCAGGGGCGTTATTATTTTAATGACGATCGAACGATTCTGGAACTTCCAGAACTCATCGAGGTACAACTCGATAGTTACCGTGATTTTTTGAATCGTCGTCTCGGTCAGGCATTTGAGGAATCTTTTCCAGTAGAAGATTTTTCAGGTGAAAAAATTTCTGTGTTTTATAAGGGGTATTCTTTGGAAGAACCAAAATACAGTGTATTTGATTGTAAGAGAAAGAACTTGAACTATGAAGCACCTCTCAAGGTTCGTCTTGAGATGTTGAACAAGGTCTCAGGTGAAATCAAGGAACAAGACGTGTACATGGGAGGTATTCCTCTTATGACAGAAATGGGTACATTTATCGTAAATGGTATCGAACGTGTGATTGTTAATCAGATTATCCGTTCGACTGGTATGTTTTTTACACCAGATCCAAAGGCTCTTGGTATGTACGCAATGAAGATTATTCCACACAAGGGAAGTTGGTTTGAATTTGAGATTGAAAAGCGAGGCGTGGTAAATGTAAAAATCGATAAAAAACGCAAAATTCCTGTAACGGTTCTCCTCCGTGCATTCGGATATGAGACAGATGCAGATATTCTTGATATGTTTAAGGGTGAGGATGAAGTGATTTCAAAATATATCGCTCCTACCCTTGATAAGGATAAGACAAAGACTCGTCTAGAAGCGCTCTATGCTATCTATAAGCTTATTCGTCCTGGAGATCTCGGAACGGATGAACGAGTAGAACAACTCTTTACGACAACATTCTACGATGTGAAGAAATTCGAACTCGGAGAAGTAGCTCGTATCAAGATTAACCGCAAGCTTTCAGAATCATTTAAGGATCATAAGAAGGCGGTTGAGACAGAAGGTTCTGAAAAGTTCCTCTTAGCACAAGATATTCTCTTCGGTCTTAAGTACCTCTTTAACCTTTGTGAAGGAAAGGAAGGATACTACTGGGATGATATTGATCACCTTGAAAATCGTCGTGTTCGCTCTGTAGGTGAACTCGTATATGACAAGGTAAAAGTAGGTATCGCACGTATGGAAAAGATCGCGAAGGATCGTATGACGATCGTTACTGATCTTGATGAAGCAACTCCTGGTACATTCATCAACTCACGTCCGATGATTGCAGTAATGCGTGAATTCTTTGGTACGAACCAACTTTCACAATTTATGGATCAATCAAATCCACTTTCAGAACTCGCACATAAGCGTCGTGTAACTGCGCTCTGAGTAGGAGGTTTGACACGTGAACGTGCTTCGTTTGAAGTTCGTGATGTGCACCCGACTCAATATGGACGTATCTGTCCGATTGCTACTCCAGAAGGTCCAAACATTGGTCTTGTACTTCACTTCTCTTCATATGCTCGTGTAGATAAGTATGGTTTCATTACTACTCCGTTTCGCATCGTTGAACACTATGTTCCAAATGATGGAAAGTCAGCAGTAAACCGTATCGCTCTTACTGATATCGTTGGTGATGATGGAAAGGTAATTGTTCCAGAAAAGGAATACATTACTGAAAAGCACGCCGCAGAAATCCAAAAGAAGATTAAGGCAGACAAGATCGAAGTTCGTGGATTCCTTACAGAACGTACTGAGTACTATGATGCATACCAAGAAAGAAATCTTGTTATTGCGGAAGCAAACTCAAAGCGTGATGAATATGAAAACTTTGTTGAAACACGTCTTTCTGCTCGTCGTCATGCAGAAGCAACTGTAGCATATGTTCGTGAAGTATCACACATCGATATTTCTCCGAAGCAGATCATGAGTGAGACAACAACGCTCATTCCATTTATCGAACATGATGATGCGACTCGTGCGGAAATGGGAACGAACATGATGCGTCAAGCAGTTCCTCTCGTTCGTGCAGAAGCTCCTCTCGTTGGTACTGGTATGGAACGTGTTATCGGTGAAGGTTCAGGATATGTTATCAAGGCAGAAGATGATGGTGAAGTAATCGGTGTAGATGCGAAGCATATTTCTGTTCTCTATAACAACGGAAAGAAGGCAACATATCCACTCCGTACTTTCGAACGTTCAAACCATGATATGCTCATCAACCAATGGCCACGTGTTACAACGGGTGATAAGTTTATTGCTGGTTCTATCCTTGCAGATGGTCAATCTATCGACAACGGTGAACTCGCAGTAGGACGAAATCTCCTTGTTGCGTATATGCCTTGGGAAGGATACAACTATGAAGATGCGATTATTATCTCATCTCGACTTATGCAAGAAGATTACTATACATCGATTCATATCAATGAATATGTTATGGATGTTCGTGAGACGAAGCTTGGGCCTGAACAAACAACGAACGATATTCCAAATGTAAGTCAGACAAAACTCAAGGATCTTGATATGGATGGTATTATTCGTGTTGGTGCATTCGTACAAAACGGTGACATCCTCGTTGGTAAGGTAACTCCAAAGGGTGAAATCGAACTCTCTCCAGAAGAACGTGTTCTTCGTGCTATCTTCGGTGATAAATCAAAGGATGTTAAGGATTCTTCCCTTATTCTTCCAGCTGGTTCTGGTGGTAAGGTAATCGGAGTACATATTCTTCGTCGTGAAGATGGAGATAATCTCCCTACTGGTGTATTTAAGC
>SSGK01000032.1 GCA_008015855.1 Candidatus Altimarinota bacterium
CTTTTGAAATGTAAGATTCGTCGGGAGCTTGAGGTAGTTATTTACTCATTTTTCATATCAGAAGTATCGTCCAAGGTCTTCGTTTGAAGATTGTCCACTTGCAGAGAGGAGATCTGCTGATCCATCTTCGATTTTTTTCAATTCCTCTTATAAAAAATATCTCTGAATCGGGTTCACTCAAAACACAATCAATTCTTTGGGGATCAGGAGGATATAAGACCTATGATCATGGGGTTATTTACTCAAAAGAGGAATTGAAAAAAATCGAAGATGGATCAGCAGATCTCCTCTCTGCAAGTGGACAATCTTCAAACGAAGACCTTGGACGATACTTCTGATATGAAAAATGAGTAAATAACTACCTCAAGCTCCCGACGAATCTTACATTTCAAAAGAATCAACCAGGAGAATTTACCGATATTACCTATATCTACCTCGCCCTCATTCCAGTTCTCTTCATCTTTCTTTTTTCACGAAATCATATATTCTCGATTGTAACGCTCGCTGTCCTCTTTTCTGCATACACCTACTATTTTGGTTTTAATGATCCAACTGGTACCATTAATGCCCTCTTCGGCTTTTCAGGTGATACACTTACAACGAGTCAGGCGATTACTCGATATCTTGAAAGCTGGAATCTCCCAGAATGATACCTCATTATACTTGGTATATTCATATTCTGAGTAACTACTTTTGATCTTCTTCTCACTCCAACAGAACGCAATAGAAAAATACGCGGTGTTGTTATTTTTACCGCATTCTATTCATTCATATTTGTTATATCCGCATTCGGAATTGTGTGGTATGGAATTGCTGTGTACTTCTGTTTCCTTATTCTCATAGGATTCTCAGCTCTTTCTTTTACTACCTATACCGATGATGAAGAAAAGAATGAATGACTCATGACGGTAAAAATATTACTCAGTCTTGCTCTCTTTATCGTTGTAAATACTTATTTCATTCGTTCCACATTCCCACATGGATGGAACAATCTTCGTCAATCAAGCTTTACAACCTTTAAGGCAGGAAAAATCGATCAAGAAACTGCCATTTTCGAATCCCATCCTGATTACCTTGAAACAATCGCTGCACTCAATCTCAAAGATCCAAAAACTACCATGGTAAAACTTCTTGAGGAAATCAATAATCCAATTCTTACAGCAATCCTTAAGAATGAACTTTCTGCGATTAACATCCTCCGATATTCACAATGAATTCAATATGGATGACAGGATCAAATATCTGCATTGATTGCAAATGGACTCAAGGCAGGACTCCTTACTGATGAGGCTATTAAAAAATGACTCCCGACTCTTAAATCTGATACCGAAAAACTCCGAAAGAAGTTCTATAATACCGTTCTCTATCCATCAAAGGATATAGCAAATAACAGTGGTATCTACCGCATTGGAACATTCATGACTTACTTCATCTATAATAACATGTGGCGTTACTATGATGACAGCCTCGTTATTAACTTTGATAAATATTTCTACGATCCAACCCCAGAAACAACGGTTGAACGAATGAAGAGAATGGATGTAAACTTCTTCCTTACTGATCTCAATGCTGCTACTATCGATAAAGATCCTCGTCATAATCTCACAAAACGTTTTGAAGAACTTCTCCTCACATTCCGTGCAAAAAATCTCGAACTCATTGATACGGATAGTCTCTGTCTTCGTCTTGCAGTAGATGAATGGCATCGAGGAAATCTGACCGAAGATGCCTACCTAGCACTTGCAGGAGTAAACTATGAATCATATCCTGCATCTGGTGGTGTCATCTATCGCGGACAAAAACAAATCAATTGTTATAACTATATGATTGGTCTCATGCAGGCAAACAAGGTAACTCAAACTGATTACCCTTACCTCTTCCCAATCATGCAAGCAATTGGAACAAAGGAAAAACCTTCTCAAGATGAGATCGTACAGATTTTCCAACAATACGTAACACACGGTTGGTTTGCATTCTTCCGAATGAAATAACAACCATATAAAAACTCCGAGAAAATCGGAGTTTTTATATGACAAAATAATATATCTCTGCTATACTGGAGAAAATATCATTCATTCTATGCTCAAACATACTCCTTATATCGTTTCAGAACCCCTCGAGGAAACAGAAAAGATGGATTCATTTCTAGAAGATATCCTAACAAATCTCTATCAGTTTTCACACTCAAGAAATGGACGAGAATATCTCACAATTCTCGATATCCTTCCCACCGAGAAACTCACCGAAGAGCGACTCTATGACATCATCTACTTTGTGCTTGTTATGCAGAGTACTTTTTGATTCGAACGAGAACAAAACCTCTTTCAGAGTGATCTCCATGCAGCGCATACCAAAGAAGATAAACTCAAGGTACTTCGTAGACGACAAGAAAAATTCTTTCGTGAACAAAAGAATCAAAATAAGGCATTTGTACATATTAGTACCATCTGGGATATCACACCCGCAGTAAATGCGGTAACATTGACCCAATGATACAGTGACAAGCGAATTGGTACAAAACCAGGAAATCTCAAATCATTTGTCGATTGGGTAGTGCAGATAGGGAAAAATAGTGAACTCACAGGGCTTACTAAAATCGTACGTTGTACTTTTGCGAAGACTATTCTCAATACAGCACTTGCCCTCGATAGTGAGGCTATGGAGAAGGCAGATAAAGATGTTATGCAGGCACTCAAAAAAATACGCGAACATAAGTGAGTCACTATTCTCGAAGAATCCTACGGAGAAATGCACTTTACCTATCAATGACTCGATCTCCATCATAAGCCAATTGCCTATAGTGGTATAGTAAAATATCGCCTCAAAGCACTTGAAAAAATTATCCTCAAGGAGTTTTCCAATCGAGAATATAAAAATGTAAGTGACATGAATGATCTCGGATGAATTCGCGCTATTATTCATCCAGTATGAGCAGAATCACTCGATCAAGCAAATCGAACCCACGGTGCGAAGATGTTTGGAAATATCATATTTCCAAAATGAGAACGGCTCGTGCGACAAAAGTGAGCATTTTTATCAAAGGATTCACTGGAAACCCTCCTTTCGAACGAAGGCTTCTCAGAAAGAGAATGAAGAAATAAACACTCTGTTGCCAAGTGACTTGAAAATATCTCAATCGTCTCATCAGAACGGAGTAATAGTGTGGAATTTCAGATGGAGGCACCCGGAAATATGGACTCTTACTTTCGATGAGCGGATTTTAATGATACAAAAAAACGGCTCTGCGCCGCAAATCGACAACTGGTTGTACTTTCTGTCAGCAATATCCTCCTCCGATTGCAACTCGATCTCCCCGAGGGATTTGATCCAAAAGTAGCCTTTGCTCACTTGATTCATGATAAAAAAATGCTCGTTGGACGCAGTCCTGATGGAACCATTGGTTTTATCATGGCGGATGTCTATACAGATGACTATAAAAAAGCCTATAAAGAGTATCCTTTTCGCCCCGTAGACGTGAATAAACATCCAGTCGACAAAGAAATCAATACCCTCATAGATAGCCTTCTAAAGAACCGAACATATATCCGTGCTCGAAGTGAGATGAAAGAACGTATCCAATCAGCACTAACGGTGCTATCCAATTTCTCTTGGAAGAAATAATCCTTTACGAAGGAGCCACGAATGAAAACGAAGTGCTGCCTCCTTTCCAGGATCAACAATATCTGGCAATGAATTTCCATGAATTTCTTGCCAGATTTTTTCGACACTCTTTTCTACGTATGGATAATGGGTGCATCAGAGTATTATCGCCTCTCTATCAGGAGATAAACGAGAAATAGCCCCACGTAATAATACATCTACTTCACCCCCTTCTTTTTTCCCTGCTTCTATCAAATCCACTAATCCTGGTATTCATACCTCCTCGATATGAATCGTATTATCGAGAATATGTACTCGCTCTTTATAAGCACGGATACGAACGGTCGCATCGGTTGCAAGCACTCCAACTTTTTTATATCACTGTTCTACCACATGTTCTGCTCAAGGAATCGTTACCCCGAGGATATGACGTTCTGGATAGATTTCCTGCTGCAGCCATCTAAGAGCATGTACACTTGCGGTATTGCAAGCGAGAATTACAACGGTTGCTCCACGAGCAAAAAGTCGATCCACTCATTGTTTTGTAAGGATTCGAATATCTTCTGATTCTCGATTTCAATACGGACAATGAATCGAATCATGTTCAAAAATCATAGGAATATCAGGAAATTGCTTCTGAAATTCATCCATCACAAGAAGTCCACCGATGCCACTATCAAAGAATCAAATCATAGAAAGAAAAAAATAGCAGCAGATACTCTGCTGCTATTTGCCATATGAATTACTTATGAAGACCAATAAAGAAATTTGCTTGTTTTGCTGTAAGATTTCTTCCAGCAAATGCGATAAGAATACGACTTACCCACATAGCAGTAAAAAGAGAGAGAACGATACCAAGTCCGAGCATAAATCCAAATCCCTTAATAAGTGAGATACCAAATATATAGAGGATAATAGCAGAAGTGAGGGATGTAATGTGTGAATCCCAGATTGCTGACCAAGATTTTGCAAAACCAACTTGAATTGCCTTTTCCATAGAATCTCCAGAACGAAGAGCTTCCTTCATGCGTTCGAAGATAAGGATATTTGCATCGATCGCAAGCCCGATAGAGAGGATAACTCCGGCAATAGAAGCAAGTGTAAGAACGATTCCAAAGAACTTAACGAGAGCAATAAGAAGTACTGCATAGATAACGAGTGCAAGTCCAGCAAGAAGTCCTCCAATATGATAGAAATACATAAGGAATACGATGATAGCCGCGAGTCCGATAAGACCTGCATAGAGGATTACTGAAAGTGAATCAGCTCCAATTTTTGCATCGATGGTTCGTTCACTTGTAAGGTAGATTGGAGCAGGAACGATACCAGTGTTGATATTGTTTGCAAGAAGTTTTGCTTCTTCGATTCCGTAGTTACCAGTAATAACAGCACGTCCATCAGTAATCTTTGCTTGAACTGTTGGAGCAGTAAGGAGGGTTCCTCCTACATAGATAGCAATTGGCTTACCAATAAGACGAGATGTAAGGTCTCCGAAGATACGAGTTCCTTCTGCATTGAAGAGAAGTTGAACCTGTGGGGCACCAAAATCTGAAAATACTACACTCGCTCGCTCAAGATACTTGTCATTCAATACCTTTCCATCAGCCGTCTTTGCAGGTGCCCAAGCACTTGGACTCTCACTTACAAAAATAAATTCATAGTCATAGTGTTTTTCTTTTTCCGTTGTTCCTCCTGTTCCAGTAAATTTCTCAACTTCATTCATACCCTTCAGAAGGACGATAGTATATCCTGCCTCCCCTTCAACAACATTTCCACTCATATCATATGCCGGTGAACGATGGGTTGTTACCACTTCTGTTTGATGTGGAAATTGAGTAATCGATTCAATTCCTGGAAATTCTGCTTCTACTGGGAGAGATCCGCTTCCAGCACTGTAGAGAACATTCTCATATCCATCGCGGTATTTTGCACCCGCAACTGAGAATGAAAGTCCACCCTTAATATCAGACAATGCCTTTTCAGCAAGTGCCTTTCGTTCAGCCTTATCCGCCTCAGTAATTACTGACTTTTGTTCACGGAACTCAAGTTGTACTACCTTTCCGATTGTCTCCTTCGCACGTACGATATCTTCTGCATTTCGAAGTTTCTTTTCTTCTGCTGTTAATCCATCATAGTTCTTAGTAGGAATCTGTACGATAATATGTGCCTCATTTGGACCATAGTTTGCTGTCTGAATCGTTGGCTCAGCAAGACCAAGGCTATTTACACGACGTTCTACGACTGACTTGATACCTTCGATAATATTCTTTGTCTCAAGAGCTGCGTTCTGACCCGTTCCAACTGTAACATTATCGAGGTCCACCTTGTAATCAAGTTCCACACCACCATGGAGATCAAGACAAAGCTTGTAATCCTCCATAAATGCAGGAATTGGAAATTCGTATCCGATTGATTTCCAAGGGAAAATATAAAGACTCGCTACAAGTGTAAGGATAACAATAAACCAAACACGACTCTGAAGTTTCTTCATACAAAAGAATAACTAACGAAATAATTCTTGCGGATTATAAAAAAAAGTATGTGTTTTGCAAATGAAAAGACGTTTTTTGCAAGTTGAGAAAAAATATGATACAATGTATCAGATACCTATTTACACTCAATGGACGGATTCATAGAACGCGCAAAAACATACTGTCTTGAGCTCCTCGAGCCATGCAAGGACTATCCATTCCACAACATTCATCACACGATGAATGTATGGGTGCGTGCCCATGAGATAGGATTAGCAGAATGACTTACGGGTGAGGAATTAGAAAATCTTGAGATTGCTGCCCTATTCCATGATACTGGATTCAGCGGACAATACAGCAATAACGAGTTTATCGGTGCAAAGATTGCAAGTGAATGGCTCAGAAAAGAATGATTTCCCGAAAGTCGCATCGAAATTATTCTCCATACCATCATGGCAACCGTGCTCTTCTCCCCTGTTCAAACTATTTCTGAGAAGATAATCCAAGATGCAGATCTCGATAACCTCGGTCGTGTCGATTCGTTCGATCGATCACTCGCACTCCTCACAGAGATGAGAACGGTCGGAAAAAAAGATATCAGTGATGAAGCTTTTTGGATATTCACCCATGGACTCATCAGTAACTTTCATTTTCATACTCCATATGAACAAAAGCTCAGAAATGAACAACAAGAAAAGAATCGAGAAATCGTCGAAAAATATATTCTCCAAAACGGATGGAAATTACCGGAAAAAGTTATTCATGAAATCGCACATATAAAATAAAATCTCTCAGGATATGAGAGATTTTTTAGATGCCGAGTTTTTGTATCTTATTTCGAGAGAGAACGAGTGTTCCAGCGAGTGAGTATTCAATCACCTGATTTCAGAGAAAAAGAAGGATCTCTTTCTTTTCTCGTGGATGGACATACTGCGGAAGGAGTACAAAGAAATTTCGATTTTGATTTTTTGCGAGAGAGAGGAGTGTCTCAATCTGAGCGAGAGTTACTCCTGGATTATATACAACAATCTCTGCATCGGGAAAACGTTCTTTGAGAGATTCTCGAAATACGGAAAAACTCATTGAATATGCCTTCCGAAAAGAAGCGCCTTCGGTAACGGGAAATGTATCAGCGATAACTGAATCCGTAAAAGACATAGAAAAATAACTTAGTATCCGCGAATATCACGGTGATTACAACTGATTCCTTGGCGTTGCACGAGCTTTCCATCATAGACTCTATCTTCTACACAACGACGCTCTGAACGAAGATAATAGCGAATAACTTCTGTTTGTTTTCCCTTTGAATCGACAGAAATATTTCGAGCTGGTTCACGAGGAGTTGTCGCACAACCACTTGCTACTGCAATTGTCACCGCAGCAATCAATGTACGAACCGAAGCTGGAAGCGCTGCAAGAGCTGATTCTGACTGTATATCAGGCGTATGAAGTGCCATAAGAAAAAATTAAGAAATCTAATAGTATAGAAGAGTATTCATTCGTCAATATATCTCTTTCATTTTTCTTCTATAATTATTCTTATATATTATTTTATAGTTTTGTCAATATTATTTTTTGAATTACCTCCAATTTTGTTTGACTTAAAAATTAGCACGTATATAATTTACGTGCTAATTTAAATATTAGCATTATTCCATTGATTCTATAGAATACATTGGAATATTCTTTTATTTTAATCTCTTATTCTCTTACTTATGTCTCTTTCTCATGATATGATTGAGCGGATTACTCCCCTCTCAGACCGTGTACTTTTGAAGCCTGTCGAAGCAGACAAGGTAACCGCAAGCGGGATTATCCTTCCTGATAGCGCAAACAAAGAACGGCCTTCTCTCTATGAAGTTATCTCTGTATGACCAGGAAAACTCGATAAAAATGGACAACAAATCACGATTGACCTCAAGGTGGGTGATCACGTTATTAGCGGACAATATTCCGGTGATGATGTGAAAGTCGGAGATACAACCTATAAAATTGTCGCGTTTGAGTATATCCTTGCAAAAATTAGTTAATTATAATTTTTATGGACTTAAAAACGCGAACATATATTGAAGATTCCATCAATGAAAATCTTACCCTCTATATTTCTTTTGATGAAGAAAATCCTCCAAATTTCCTAGAAAAAAATGGGGCTAGCTTTTCTTTAAATCAGGCAATGAAAAATGAATTTAAAAATATAAATTCACATTCTCCTGGACAATCTCTCAGAACAATTCTTGAGCCAAAATTTAATACAAAAATTCATCTCATTGCATATTTCATTGGACAACAAGATAATTGACTAAATTGTTTTATTTATTTTGAGAAAGATGGAAAATTGAATGCATCAATCACTCAAGATTATGTTTATAATAATTTCTCTCCTAGTTTTACAATTAAAAGTGAGGAATTGTATTTTAATAAAATAACTAATCAAGTTGCTAAAAGTAGCATAACTATTCTATAACTCTTTATTAATCTTATGTCAAAATCAATTCACTTCGGAGACGAAGCTCGTCTCAAGATGTTCTCTGGTATGGAGAAAGTCGCAAAAACCGTTACTGCTACGATGGGACCAAAGGGTCGCAATGTAATATTTTCAAAGTCATACGGCGCACCTCAGGTAACCAACGATGGAGTGACAATTGCCAAAGAAATCGAACTCGAAGATAAGATCGAAAATATGGGTGCTGAGCTCATCAAAGAAGCAGCATCGAAAACAAATGACGCAGCCGGTGATGGAACGACAACTGCCACCCTTCTTACTTACGCGATGGTAAAAGAAGGACTTCGTGAGATTCGCTCTGGTATCAATGCTATTGAACTCAAGAACGGTATGAAAAAGGCTGGTTCTCTCGTCGTAGCAGAACTCGCAAATATGAGCAAACCCCTCAATACTCAAGAAGAAATCGAACAAGTTGCTACTATTTCCGCACAAGATAGTGAAGTCGGAAAGATTATCGCTGATGCGATGGAAAAGGTAGGAAAAGACGGTGTGATTACTGTAGAAGAAGGAAAGACATTTGGTCTCGATGTTGAAGTAACCGAAGGAATGAAGTTCGATAACGGATACATCTCTCCATATATGATTACCGACGGTGAGAAGATGGAAGGACGTATCAATGATGCTGCCATCCTTATCACTGACAAGAAGATTTCATCGCTCAAGGATATTCTCGGAGCCCTCGAATCACTCGCACAAAGTGGAAAACGTGAACTCGTTATCATCGCTGATGATATCGATGGAGAAGCACTCACTGGTATCATCCTCAACAAGCTCAAGGGTGTTCTCACGGTTCTCGGTATCAAAGCTCCAGGCTTTGGAGACAGAAAGAAAGAGATGCTCAAGGATCTCGCTATCCTCACGGGTGCCACTCTCATCACCGAAGAAACAGGATACAAACTCGAACACGCAAGTATCGAACACCTCGGTCATGCGAAGGCAGTAGTATCAACCAAGGATAGTACAACCATTATCGGTGGAGGTGGAGACAAACATCTCATCGATGTTCGTGTGAATGAAATCCGCAATCAAATCAGTCTTACAAAATCTGACTATGATAAAGAAAAACTCGCTGAACGTGTAGCAAAACTCGCAGGAGGAATCGCGGTTATCAAGGTAGGTGCTGCCAGTGAGATCGAGATGAAGGAAAAGA
>SSGK01000041.1 GCA_008015855.1 Candidatus Altimarinota bacterium
CACGGTGATTTTATATGAATTGATGTATGCCATTAAAAAAATCCCTTTTCATTTCTGAAAAGGGATTTTTTTAATGGCATACATCAATTCATATAAAATCACCGTGATTAATGCATTCTTGATAAAAAGCAAGGAGTTCCTCTAATACAGAGAATACTCGATCATCCACTCACTTTGAAAAATCAAAAATAAATACCCGCTCCCGACAAAAAGAAATATTACAGCATATTTTTAGAGTCGTTCATTTTTGGAGAGCCTCTTGTATGGCTTCATATTCATGAGAAAATATTCACACTTCCCTTACCTGAGCAAGGAAGACATCTCATACGAAGGGGAATTTTGCTTCTGCAAATTCTAAGATACGATTACAGGCAACTCGTGCCTCATCAATAAGGTATTGGATATGGAAATGGAGTTCATTATATTGGGAAGATGGAAGTTCTCCTAGGAGTACATCAATATATGCCTTCCGTATTTGCTCATTGGTAGCATTGCTGGATTCGATAACATTATTCAATGCATCAAATCAATAGAATCGCTCCTTTACTGATTTTTCTGCATCAGAAAGGCTATGAAACGATGTAATTCGATTGGATGTTTTCATAATAAAATACAGTATATATATACTGTATTTTATTATAATGTCAATATTTCCTATACCCTCCCTTTAAATGCATTCAAGAGAGTAATCTCATCAGCATATTCAATACTTCCAGCGTGTGGAAGCCCCTTTGAGAGACGCGTAATTTTTACATCTTTTCGAGGAATATGCTCTATGATATAGAGAGATGTCACTTCTCATTCAATATTTGGATTGGTTGCAAGAATGAGTTCCGTAATTTCTTTCTCATTTTCAATTCGTTCAAAGAGGTGTTCGATGGTAAGATCTCCCGCGAGAGTCCCCTGAATCGGAGAAATAGAACCCCCCAATACATGGTATCGCCCTTTAAATATTCAGACACGATCAATCGAAAGCATATCTAAATAGTCTTCGACAATACAGAGTACATTTTTATCACGTCGAGAATCATCACATATTTTACAGGTTGGATGTTCCCTGTCAGTCATTCCGTGACAATGGGAGCATTCTATAATCTGATCCTGCAAATCATTGAGTATCTTTGCAAAATTCTTTACATATACACCATTCGCCTTTAAAAGAAAAAAGGCGAGCTTTGCAGCCGTCTTTTCACCAATTCATGGAAGAAAACTAATAATGTCGATGAGTCGTTTGAGCGTTTCCGGCACGGGACACAAAAGAGAGATATAAAAACATCATCCTTCGAGAAAGATGATGAGGATTATTTTTTGAATGTAAGTGGAATGTCATTTACAACAATGTATGCGGGCTGAGTGGCAGGTTGCATCGCGAGGACACTAGAATCACTTGTAATGGCAGAAAGGGATTCTGCTTCAGCGATCTTAATATCAACGAGATTTTCTTCGAAAGTAAGATTTCTCTGTGCGATTTCAAGGGTACGAATACTGTATCACTTTGTAGCATTGGCATTTAATGCATATACATAGTAGATACCGAGGAGAGCAAATGCGAGAAGAGAAAGTACATATGCCTGTGTAAAAGACATCTTATATTCTTCACGAGCGGCTTTTCTTTCTGAGAAGAAGCCTATATGCCCTTTTTTCATGACGAGTACATTCGCTGCGTTCATGGAGAATAATAATTAATAATCTGATTGTTTTTGGACGATACGAAGTTTTGCACTTCGAGATCGGGGATTATTTTGTATTTCTTCCTCTGTAGGAAGGATTGGTTTTTTATTAACCCGTTTAAGTACGGCTGGTTTCTTCGTCTGTCCCGTAAAATCATCTATTTCGTCTTTTTCAAATTGTGCAAATGTTTGTTTTACTACTCTGTCTTCCAAGGAATGAAAGCTGATTACAGCGATTCTTCCATTTGGAGCCAGAAGGCGTACTGCCTTTTGGAGTGATTCTTCAATATGAGCAAATTCTTGATTGAGTTCAATCCGAAGTGCCTGGAATACGCGCACAGGGGATTTTTTATCAAAGCTTGATTGCTCAATAATCTGAACAAGTTCTCCGGTCGTCGTTATTGGAGATTTCTTTCGAGCATCCACGATTGCTTTTGCAATAAAGAATGCCTTTGGTTCTTCTCCATAATCCTTCAGGATACGGAATAATTCCCTTTCGGAGCGAGAATGAATGAGATGGCTCGCAGTTTCCTCCATCCCAACTCTATCGAAGCGCATATCAAGCGGTCAATCAAGTCGAAATGAAAACCCCCGATCTCACTCATCAAAATGAATACTACTCACACCTACATCATACATAATTCCTGTAATGGATGATATATGAAGTTCTGTCAGATAAGCATCAATCTGAGCAAAGCTCCCATGAATGAAATGCATATCAGGAATAGAGTTATTCCCTTTTGTAAATTCTTCAATGATAGCCTTTGCACGAGCAAGATTCTCACTATCACGGTCTATCCCTATAAAGATATCTCATTTTTTCATTTTTCCAATTGCCACACATGCATGTCATCCAAGACCAAGCGTCGCATCTACAATGATGTTCTGTGAATCTGGAGATATATTCAGTCCAGCTACGAGTTCATCTCGAAGAACCGATATGTGATGCAAAGGAAATGTGAAAAAAATGTAAAAAACTTCAACAGGAAGCACCGTACACAAGCAATGTATTCCATTTTATATGATTGTCAACGGAAAAATACAGAAATAGAAAATGAAATATATTGACAAAATATATATCGTAATTTTTTGTCTTTTTTCATGAAAAAAAGTTATTTACATTTTTTCAACATCATTCGCTGATAAATGTGAAAAAGGCAAGTAAAATGTCAGTATTCTGTTTGCAAATATGGGGTATTTTTCTATAATCTGGCAAAAATCTGTCTAATCCTTTTTCTCATGGCTTCTTTCAAAACTCAGAAAATCAACGATAAAAAACCGGAACTTTCTCGTTCTCTCAAAATAGTACGTTGGATAGCACTCTGAGTTCTCAGCATCTTTAGTATCGGTTTCATATTTGTCATTGGGCTTCGCCTTCTTGGAGGAATGCCTCAACAATTTATTGATAGAATAGAAAGTGGAACTGGGATGTTCGAGACTGCCCTCAATACGGTAAAAAATATCACCGCACCAACGGGAGAAAAAAAGACGAATATTCTCCTTGTGGGAATTGGCGGAAAGTGACATGATGGCGGAGAACTCACTGACTCTATCCTTCTTGCATCGATCAATGGAACGAAGAATACTATTAGTATGATATCTATCCCTCGTGATCTCTATATCACATACCCAGGTGGTTATGAAGGTCGTATCAATGAGCTTTACTCTTTCTGAAAAAAGCAATGAGCTGGAATTGATTACCTTAAAAACAAAATCACAGAGATTACAGGGGAAAAAATTGATTTTTATGGAGTGATTGATTTTACTGGATTTAAAAAAGTGGTAGATATCCTCGGTGGAATTGAGGTAGACGTACCAGAAGATTTAGTAGATCGTGAATATCCAACTATCAATTGGGATTATACGACCTTCTCGGTAAAGAAATGACTTCAGACATTCGATGGAGACACAGCACTCAAATATGCACGAAGTCGTCATTCTACAAGTGACTTTAGCCGTTCTGCTCGACAACAACTTATTATCAAAGCAATCAAAGATAAGTTCATGCAGCTCGGATTTATTACGGATGCAGGAAAGATATATGACGTAATACGCGAAATAGAAAATCACTTTGAAACGGATCTTCCCAATACTACTATTTTTAATCTTGCCCTCACAGCAAAGGATATTCACAATGATCGATTTGTATCGGTAAATCTCAACAATAATTGTTCGAGCTCGGCTCTGAATTGTCAGCCTTGATCTTTTCTCTATAATCCAAATAGGGATTTCTTCAATGGAGCATCCGTTCTCTTGGTAGAATGACTCGCAGGAGCGAAAAAAGAAGATAAATGGATTCAGACGGAACGATTTGGTCGACTCATATTTAATTATCCTGAATACTTTATTAATAAAGATGAAATAACTGTTATCAATGGAACAAAACAAGAAGGGATTGGAAATCTCGCAGGAATTCAACTTCGAAAACTTGGCTTCACCCTCTCTCGTAAAAAACCTATTATCAGCAGTACAGGGGTTCTCGAAAAATCACTCGTTCGTATCTACTGGGATCCTGAGACTCAAATTGGTATCAATCCAGAAAGTGATACCTTTAAGGCGTCTGATGAGCTCGTAGATGTTGAAATTGTAGCTACCGGATCAAATCTCTACGTAGTTGATGATGGTCCAAAAATTGAGATTATTCTTGGAAAAGATTATAAAGAAGTCTTCCCTTTTATTCGTGGAACGACATATTCTTTTATTGGTCCAAGTCCTGAAAAACCAAAGAAAGAAGATTCTACTGATTCATTCGTTGGAACTGGAAAGGTGATAAAGCCATCTACAAAAAATACTGACAAAACAACGACAACTCCTCCTTCAAAAGAAACAATACAAAAAAGCACTCAAACAATCGATGAGAAAAAAAATACAACTTCTCCTGCAAAACAAGAAACGAATAATACATCAGTAAATACCGATACTATCACTTCTTCTATTTTTGAGAATAACTAATTCCTATATTTTTCTCCCATGAAAAAAATTCTTCATCGTATTAAAAGACATGCCCGATCGCTTCATCCACGAAATCAAAACTCTTTGGCAGCAAAAATATTGATTCTCTTTTTCGGATGACTTTTATTCGTTTGAGCAATAGGATTATTTCTTGTCTATTTCATCTTTCTTCATAGCCTTCCATCTATTGAGGAACTCAGCAATCGAGAACTCGCAGAAAGTACGGTATTCTATGATAGAGAATGAAAAGAGCTCTATAAGCTCTATAAAAATGAGAAGAGAACGTATGTTCCCTATGAAAATATTTCAAAGAATATTAAGGATGCAATCGTAAGCATTGAAGATAAATCATTTTTTACAAATCCAGGGATTGATATTTTTGGTATTATTCGTGCCTGAGTGAATTATGGACTCGGAAGAACGACTCAAATCAAGGGTACTTCTACGCTTTCTCAACAGCTCATACGTAATACACTTATCTCTAATGAGCGTTCCGTAGGTCGTAAAATCAAGGAGATATACCTCTCTTACCAACTTAATAACGCCTATTCAAAGGAGAAGATTCTTGAACTCTACCTTAATACGATATCATTTGGTAATAATGCCTTTGGTATTGAGGAGGCGTCACACACCTATTTTGGAAAGAGTGCAAAAGACGTAGGACTCCTTGGGGCTACAATTCTTACTTCCCTTCCAAAGTGACCTACATACTATTCTCCGTATTCACACCGAGATAGGCTCATGGGATATGTGTATATCTATCGTGACGATACGCCAGAAGAAAAGACAACTCTTGACTCAGTAGAAACTCGAAAGAAATACCAAAACCTTTACAAAACATTTAAAACATACCTATCAGGACTTACTTTTGAAGAGAAGGGTGGAAATATCTCTATCTGTAATGTTCATGAAGAATTCATGAAACCAGGGCTTTTTAATGTAGACAGAGACAAATGTATTGAAATGAGTAAGGAAAGTGAGAATCTGATGCGTTTTGTAAATGGAATTATCATCAAAGACACTCAACCAATCGCTACCAATGGAAGTGGATCAGTGCAAAAAGAAGTGTATACTATTCTTGAATACGAAGCAGGACGAAAGGATCTCGTGGCAACACAGATGCTCGAAGATGGAAAGATCAAACCAGAGGAATTTCAAAAGGTAGTATATGATGGTCTTGAATTTGAATTTAAGCGCTATGCTGAAAATATTCGATACCCTTATTTCGTGTTCTACGTAAAGGAGTACATCGAAGAAAAATATGGAAAAGATATCGACGTTACGAATGGACTCAAAGTATATACTACGATTGATCCTAAACTTCAAGATAAAGCGGAAGAGCTTATCCAAAAACAAGTAAAAATTAACAGTACCAATCATGGTGCAACGAGTGCAGCCCTTGTAAGTATGGATAACAGGAGCGGAGAGATTCTTTCTATGGTTGGATGACCTGATTATTTCGACGAAAAAAATGGAGGAAACAATAATATGATTACTTCTCGTCGTCAGCCAGGGTCTTCATTTAAACCACTCGTGTATGCACTGGCAATATCAAAAAATCCCATCTGACCTGAAACCCCTATCTATGATGTAAATACAAAATTTGGAGAATGGGATCCAGATAATTACGACCTTCAATTCGAAGGACGTATGATGGTGAAGACCGCGCTTGATCACTCACGCAATATTCCTGCAATTAAAATGTACTATCTTGCCTGAGAAGAAAAGGAGATTGTAAAATTTGGACAAAATATCGGAATTAAATCGCTCAAGGAGAATATGGATTATGGAGCTCCGCTCTCTATCGGAACAGCGGAAGTAAAGCCAATTGAATTGATGCAAGCCTATAGCGTACTCGCAAATGAATGAAAACTCCGTCAAATTACTCCTATCCTCCGTATCGAAGACAGCGAAGGAAATGTGATTGAAGAACAAAAGAATGAAACGGAAGCGAAGGAAGTATTCTCTGCAGGAGCAAGTTATATCACTTCTAAAATACTCTCTGATAGCAATGCTCGTCCATCTTGGGGAAAACGACTCGATCTCAAATGACGTCCTGCAGCCGCAAAAACAGGAACCTCCAATAAGGACGTATCGAAAGGAAAGGAGAAGAAAATCCTTCCTCGTGATCTCTGGACAGCTGGGTATACACCACAGATTACGACCGTTGTATGGGCGTGAAACGTAGATGGTCGAGAAACAAAATGAAGCTGTGATGGTATTAACTGTGCATGACCCATCTGGCACGATTATATGGAATTCGCTCATGCAAAACTTCCAAAAGAAGAGTTTAAACGTCCAAAGGATGGAACTTATGATATCACTATCTCTCGACTCTCTGGGAAAAAAGCAACAGAAGCGCTTCCAGATAGTCTCAAGGTAACCACTATTGTTGCGGTTGATCCAAAGAATCTTGAACTTGATACTCCTCCAAAAAGCGTTCAAATCGACACCCTCTGTAACGGTGCTGTTACCGACAAAACTCCGGAAGAAGCCATTGGAAATGTATATATTCAAACCAGTGCTCCGATTATTGATGGATACAGAAAGGATTGGCTAAAAACAATTCCATGATTTGGAACCCTTGGATATATTGAAAATTCTGAGTCGGCTACCGGACAAACCGTTGAAATACTTTCCACTCCTTGTGAACGACCCGAATGAGAAGGCTCTATCGAGATAAATATCCGAATCGTTGGATCTACTGGAAGTATTAATGCGGGACGAAAGCTCGTAGAAGTATCATACATATGAGATCGTGCTGTACGAAGTATCCGAATTCGTCAATGAGATGAACTCAAATATGAAACCACATACAACTCTGGTACAAAAACAACTGGGATACAACGTGCTGCTATTGAAATCAACAAGAGTGGTGATCCTCTCATTGCTGAGGTGGTTGATGCTTTTGGATTTACCTATACAAAAGAACAATCAATCTCGATCATAGAAACCAACAGTGCACCCAAGATTACCATGATTAATCCAACAGAATGAGACAGTGACATCAGTATCTATGAGGATTCATTCTTTAATCTCCGATTTAAAACCGATATCAGTACCGATACTCGCGAGATTACCGTAAGCATTGATGGGCAAGTAAAAACAACATACACTCAATGAGATGCTTTTACCCTTCCAATCAATAAAGATGCAGATATTTCCCCTGGAAAGCATACTCTCTCCATACAAGTAACGGATGGGCTCTTTCGAAAAACTATAAAATCGCTCGAATTTATTGTCCTTAAGCGCTAATATGAAAATTCAAAATCTCACACTCTGATATGGAAAGAAAAATGTACTCAAATGAGTGAGCGCTGACTTTTTACCATGAGAATTTGTATTTCTCATCGGTGGATCAGGAAGTGGAAAAACGAGCTTTATTAAATCAATTATTTGAGATTTAAAACCAAAGCAAGGAACCATTCTCACGAATTCTGAAAAAGATCTCTATAAACTCTCAAAGAGAGAGCTCCTTGCATATCGCAGAAAAATTGGAATTATTTTTCAAGATTTTAAACTCCTTCGCAATAAAACCGTACGCGAAAATGTTGCCTTTGCTATGGAAGTATGTGGGTATTCGGATATCATTATCCATGAAAAGGTTCCAGAAATTCTTTCACAAGTAGGACTTCTTGCAAAAAAAGATGCTTTTATCGAGACATTATCGGGATGAGAAGTTCAGAGAGTGAGCATTGCTCGTGCCCTCATACATAATCCTGAAATTATTATCTGAGATGAGCCAACCGGAAATCTCGACCCAAAAAATGCAAAAGAAATTATTGATATCCTTCTTGAAATTAACAAACAAGGGAAAACAATCCTCCTTGCAACCCATGATGATAGAATCGTAAATGCCCTTAGAAAGCGTGTTATTGCCTTTGAAGATGGAAAGATCGTGTCGGATATGAATGATGGTATTTATTGTATATAAACATGTTAAATCAAAATGAGTCCCTTACCGAGAAATTCGTTAAAAAGGGTTTTTGGCTCTATCTTTTTTCTTTTATTATCTGACCACTCGGGTATGCCATTAAAGTAACACTTTCGTGGGATTTGAGTGTAGAAGAAATTGGAATTATTTATGGATGTATTTCCCTTCTTACTCTCCTCTCTGGATATAATGATTTTGGATTAACCGAGAGTCTCAACTATTTTCTTCCAAAATTGGTCGTAAAGAATGATTATGGAAGATTTAAATACCTTGTCCTCCTTACTATACTCACTCAGCTTATTACGAGCAGTATTTTATGACTCGGGTTCTACTTCGGAGCAGAATATCTTGGAGAACATTATTTTAAAAATGAAATTGCTGGAGAAGTTGTAAAGATTCTTTCTCTGTACTTCATTGGATATAATATTTTTCACATTAATAGCACGATTTTTAATGTCGCACAAAACACAAAATTCTTAAAATGAACCGAGCTTCTTCGTACACTTTCAACCTTCATTGGGATTAGTATTCTCTTCTTTTCAGATCAAGGAAGCATCATTCCATATACATGGATATGGATTGGATGAATGGGTATCTGACTTATCGCAGCGAATATTCTCTGATATCAATACTACTACAAGCCATACCTCCGCGGAGTTCCTATAGAAAGGGATCTGAAACTTCGAAAGCAATTCTATAAGTACTCCCTTGGAACACTCCTTACTGCCAATATTGGACTCGTCCTCTCTCAGATAGATATGCAACTCGTCCTCTATTTCTTGGGAAGTAAGGATGGCGGATTTTATTCAAACTATCTCTCACTCATCGGGATACCATTTCTGATACTCGGGCCAATTATTGGTTTTCTTTTCCCTGTTTTTTCTGAACTATTTGGACGAAATGATACCGAAAAAATCAGTACTATTTACAAAACCGTGAGTCGAATATTTATTATTTGTTCGATTTGGGTGAGTGTTCTATTCCTCTTTTATGGTGAAATACTTGCAGTAAGCTTCTTTGGAGAAAAGTTTCGAGAATCAGGATATATTCTCATGTTTTCGAGCCCATTTCTCATTTTTAATTTCCTCAGCCAGATACACTTTCAAATAATGGCAGGAAATGGAAAGATTCGTGAACGTGCTATTATTATGGCGATAATTCTGCCAATTAATGTTATTCTCAATCTTATCATGATTCTTCTCCTGGATCTCTGATCAGCAGGATCGGCCCTCGCTGTAGGACTCTCATGGATACCACTCTACTACCTCAGTGCAAAGAGACTTGGCATCCCAAGACTCCCCCTTATAAATGGAGCATTCATAAAAAATCTGTTTGGCTCATTCCTTTGTATTGGACTCGTTTATATTATTCTTTCATTCATCGGAAATTGTTCTTCTTTTTTCCAAAACATCTGAAATAATTGCTCTTTGAACAATTTATTTGTTCTTTTTCTTGCCTTTTCTATCGCTTTCATTATATTTTTTGCGATTAATCGAAAGGAAATTTTTAATGGTTTCTCTCTTGTGCGATCAATTAAGAAATAAGTATATTTATCTTCATAATTTCTCTTATTCCCTATGTTTGCATATATCCTTTATGGGATACTCTTTTTCACATGGAGTATTTTTACCATATATACCTACTACTCTGGTTCATATGGTTGACCCAATCATATAGAACAAGCAGCAAATTATTCTGGATATCTTACACTTATATTCTGAGCATACCTCGCATATAAGGCTTATACCGTATTCCTCAAAAAAGCTGGAACCATTTCTTTTGGATTCTGGAAAATACTCGGATTTACATTCCTCCATATACTCATCATAAGTGTGAGTTACTTTCAGCTACCAGAAGCTGGAACAGCGAAAGGATGAATCGTTCTCTTTACAAAAATTTGTACCTATCTCCTCTATCCATTCTTCCTCGTTCTCCTAGCACGATCGAGCGGATTTACCATTCTTTCACGCGTATTTAAGGATTGGAAGAGTGAAAATATAAAACTTCGCGTTCTCATCGAGACTTCTATTGGTTTCTGTATCTACACATCCCTCCTTCTTATTATAGGACAATTCTCGTTCTTTACATTCTGGGGAATGGCTTCCATTCTCGGTATCATGTCGATTTTAAGTATTCCTGGATGGAAAGAAACATGGCACGATATAAAAACACGGAGTGTCACTTTTCCAAATCATAGAAATACCGATTCTTTTCTTGATCTTATCAATCCACGACTCCTTTCTATTGAATGGATGTTTCTTGTGATTACATTCGTAATGGGTGTTAGTTTTGTCAGTATTATGCGTCCGATGCCAATTGGCTGGGATGATCTCGGTGTATATATGAATTGGCCAAAAATCATGGCATTGAATGAAGAAGTACTTCATTGAGCTGGATTTTTTGCATGGCAAATTATTACAGGAACTGGATTTTTATTTGATATGAGTGCTCCTCAGGCATTCTTCATCAATCAGGTGGGTGGAATTCTTTTTATTATAGCTATCATTCTTTCGGCTTCTCTTCTTTTTTGAGAAAAACAAACGATTCAAAATGAGAAATGAGAAAAGGTGGAAAAGGAAGTAAATCACATTATCTCTCTTCCTATTCTTCTTGCAGGTATCATGTATGCAATGCCAATGATTATATTTCAACAAGCAAAGGACATGAAACTTGATCCTGCTCTCCTTTTCTTTTCAATCACTGGTATTACGGCTCTTTGGTATGGATGGAAGCATAAGACCATAGAACATAAGCGATTCTTTCCGTATTTTGCGCACAAGCACCAAGAATTAGATGAACCCCTCAATAACCGAGAAAATCATAAATTTCTTATCATTGTTTGAGTTCTGATTGGTTTTGCCTTTACAGTAAAAATTACCACTCTCATGGTAATTCTCGCTGGTTTTGCCTATATTTTCTATCGCTACCTTGGACTCCTTGGGCTCTTTAGTTTTACTGGTTTCTTTATCAGTGCATTTACGGGGCTTAGACTCTGGGATATGCTCAATGTAGTATACCCAAAAAATGATGTCACATTTGTTCAAACAACCACAACCATTGCCCTTATTATTGGAGCATTCCTCCTTGGATTAAGTACATGGCGTCATGGTTTTACTCGACTCAAAAATACTATTATCAGCATCCTCCTTGTGACACTGGGAATTGTTATAGCAACGAGTCCTTGGCTTATAAAAAATATCTCTGAATCGGGTTCACTCAAAACACAATCAATTCTTTGGGGATCAGGAGGATATAAGACCTATGATCATG
>SSGK01000052.1 GCA_008015855.1 Candidatus Altimarinota bacterium
CTCATGGACCATACGAATGCTGGCCCCATAGAACTTTGTCATGGCCATTTTCCCATCGTTCATTTCAGATTTCAAAGAACGAGAGAGAACTCTCCTGATTTAAACCGAGAAATAGTATAAACCGCACGATCCTTCGCACCAAGTTTTTCACTCGATTCACGTTCTCATTTTGCCTTATTATCTTCACGTGCTTTACGAACAATATTTCCAAATACTCATGGACCACCCATAGCCTGTATATAGATACTTTCTGTATGATTGAATTTAAAGAATCTATCAAGAAGAATAATTTCATTCAGGGAATCAGCCGATTCAGAGTTTACTTCTCCTTCACGTAATTGACAACGCTTAAATTCAAATTCCGGATCCATTCAGCAGGCACGAACAATTCGATCAAACCATACATACCCCTTTCAGCTTAAGTTTTCAAGATAACTATCTGCATAAAGTTCTCCCGTTGCCTCAAGTGTTACAAGAAGGGCTGCAAGGAGGTGTTCTGGACGAGAATTTTTATTTTCAACAATATCTACAATTTCCTCACGCATTTTCCCTCATTTCAAACTCTTAATACTCGTCTTTTTTCATTCAATTGTCTTGTTTACCTCTTTAGAATAATCCATCAGCGCATGATTTTCCATCATTTTCATCCCAGGAAAGCGGGATATAAGTTTTGACATCTTATACATCGATTCAGCTGATCGGTACTCAGCTCATTCATGGATAATATGCTCAACCGTATGAAGGGCCATTTTCCCCGCCTTATAAATATCATATGGCGTTGTCCAGTTCATTACCTTTCCAAAAAATCCACCATGCATATGAAGTTTAGATCATTCATACTCTTTTTTTTCATCAGGATCTTTCTCTAAAATGCTATCAAGTTTATACGCTTGTAACCAACGATAAAGATGGCGAAAGGTTACATTATTAAACGCTTCATAGTTTGTTTTTCTCTTTTTTTTTCTAGATATTTCTCTCCCAGCTGTACCTACCGCTTTTTCAACTTTTGGATTTGGATAGATAATATTTACAGAATTTATACCCGTTACTTCCACTTTAATATATGTATCCCCATTCTTAAAACCAAAAATCTTCTTTTTTTCACCATCTTGTTGGAGAAGTTTAATGGCATTTTCCTCAAAAAGAAGTCACTCAATTCCCATAGCCTGAACAAAGGTTGCTCCATCATCTATATTTTTAATTCGCTTAAAATTTGGTAGCTGATTCTTAATTTCACTCAAGAAATTTTCAAAATGAATATTTTGAAAAAGTGCCCCATTCTCTGAACGAATGGAAATTGATTGATTTTCATAATCAATGTTCTCAACCTGAAATATATCAAGATCATCTTCCTCTCCAACGATAAAACTCGAACCAACTTCAAGAGGAGTATTTTCATGCTTTGGATCGAGCGAACGAAGTTTCGACTGAAACACCTCTGGATTTGATAATTCTGGATCAACCACTACTTCAGGGATGCGTTCTGATTCTACAAATTGAGAGAAATTCTCTGAACTCATAATCGAAATCATTCCTCCTGATTGAATCACATTCTGGAAATCCTGAAAAATATCAGCATAGAGCATATTTTCGGGAGATTGCGGAGCACCAACTCTTCCAGAAGAGTATGAAATACTCGCAATTTGTGCATATACGGGCGTTGCTCCTTCTTCCTGGACATCAAGGGATAATATTCTTTGGAAGAATTGTTGTCCTTGTGGATTTGTAAAACAAATCACTCCATTTGTCTGAAAATTTTCAAGACCATGAACGAGGCAACGATTTTGAGTTTTATCACGGAGGATTTCATTCAGATACACCACAAATTGTCGAGCATTTTCAAAATCAGGAATATCACTATTGGATTCTTCTCTCTCTGGAAGTTGGTTGTAGAGTTCTCGCGCTAATTGCTCAGAAAGTTTCTCAAAAATAGTATTTGCAATTTCCTCTGAAACAAGAATAGAATCAGAAGAAATAGTGAGCGTGTCCATCTGATGGAACATATCAGAAATGTACTGGTCTTTTTGTTCTTCCGAAACAAGATTTTCCCCGAAGATTTCATCAAATTGAAGGGAAAAATGCTTCTTTAAAACATCTTCTGAGACAATGTTATTGTCGAGCAAAAATGAAACAGAGATAACCGGAATAAGCGACTGAATAAGAAAGATCTTTTTATCATGCGTATCAAGGAATCGTAACAAAAAAGCACAATCTTCTTCTGTGAGAATATCCGTAATATATGCTTGTCTGAGAATTTCATCAAAACGCCTCTTTGAAGCATCATCAGTTGGCTGTACAAACCCATAACTGGCGATAAGCTCTGTAATACCTTTGGATTGAATCGTGCTATCCTGCTCTGCAACAAAAGCCTTTTGTAGGGATTTATTCTTAAGGAAAAGAGTGAGTTTTTCCGATGAAAGTTCAGAAATAGCTTTCTCGATTTTTAGTTTCTGAGCATCCTGAAGAGTGTATTGTGATTGAATCGATTGACGAAGGGAAGTACGGAGATTTTCAATATGCATCCCCTTTCGAATAATAAGTTTTCGAATGTATTCATCGGAAAAAAGTCATACATCCTGAAATACATCATTCCGTATCGAAGAATATTCATTTCGCTCGGAAGAGGTTGTTTTTTCAATAAGAAGGTCTTGAGCAAGGTCTCGCACATGAGAAATTCCCCCTTCCTTTAAGGCATCATTATAGAAAGAAACTCATTTTGATGTTATATTCTCATCAATCACTTCTCGTAAAATCCTATCAGCTGTGGAACGTACGTCTACAGAGGAAGTCTCCTGTGTTGAAGCTTCAATACGGGATTCGTTATGATTCATAACTTGACTTTTATCAATTATTATACAATATTATATAAAAATCGCGTCTAAATGCAAATAAAAACCTCCGATCTCTCGGAGGTTTTTATAGAATGAATTTCAAATTACATTGCAGCACCAGTTGCAGTTTCAACAGCAGCTCCTGATTCAGTTGTTCCAGTAGCAACAACTTCCATAGTTGTAGCAGTAGAAGTTTCAACTGTAGTAGCAGTAGAAGTTTCAACAGTTACAGTAGGAAGAGTAGCTTCAGTTGCAGTAGTAGCAGTAGAAGTAGCAACTTCTGTACCAGTAGCAGTAGCTCCAGAGTTAGTAGCAGGAGTAGTAGGCTTCATTCCGCAAGAAGCAAGAAGTACAGCAGCAGAAGCAATAATTACAATAGCTTTCATAATTTGAATGGAAAATGGTAAATGTGGGGTCAGTATATAAATAGCCTTCGCTTTTGCAACTCTTTTTTCCTGTTTTTTTACAAGTTTTGCACATTATTTTAACTATAAAATAAATTAATAAATATGCAATTATATGCTGCTTCCCGAAAGTAAAGGAAAGTTAAAAAAAGAGAAAGAAAAAGAGAAAAATTTGATTATTTTAAAAATTTCATATGATATTGCCAACATCTCAAAGAGTAATAGTGCACACACTCTTTGGATTCGTTTTTCTTGTTTTATAACAGGACCAATGTATCTAAAGTCATGCCTACTACTCGAAAGAAAACCTTTCGTGTATTCATTGCATGCAAGGTTTTTTTATTTTTTTTTATCATTATTCATATGTCTCAGAAACTAGAACTTCTCATGCCTGCTGGAAATCTTGAGAAACTGAAATACGCTCTTGCCTATGGTGCAGATGCGGTATATGCGGGTGTTCCTATGTTCTCACTCCGTGCTCGTGAAAACCAGTTTACCTGGGAAACATTAGCAGAAGGAGTAGAATACTGTCATGCTCGTGGAAAGAAAATCTATTTTACAGCAAATATCTATGCTCACAATATGAAGATTAAGCCATTTATGGCTGCCTTCGAGAAAATGCAAGCACTCAAACCAGATGCATATATCATGAGTGATCCAGGGCTTATCTACCTCGTACGAAAGAATTTTCCAGAAGCTGAGATTCACCTCTCTGTACAAGCGAATAATACAAACTGGGCTCAAGCAGAATTTTGGAAATCAATGGGAATCACCCGTATTATCCTTTCTCGAGAACTCTCTCTCAAGGAAGTAAAGGAAATTCATGAAATGTGTCCGGATATTGAAATTGAATTCTTTGTACACGGAGCCATCTGTATGGCATATTCAGGACGTTGTCTCCTTTCAAACTATTTTTCACATCGAGATCCAAATCAGGGAACATGTTCTCACTCATGCCGCTGGGAGTATAAGGTGTTTAAAAAGGATGCAAGTGAGGAAGAACTCTACGATTCAACAGGACGTCCAGAGGACTATATCCCACTTCAGGGTGAGTTCTATCTCGAAGAACGAGAACGACAAGGAGAAATGCTCCCCATCGATGAAGATGAATACGGAACATACATTATGAACTCTCGTGATATCTGTCTCCTTTCATACGTTCAAGAATTGGCTGATGCAGGTGTTGTATCATTTAAGGTGGAAGGACGCAGCAAGACAGTAAACTACCTTGCTTGAGTAGGACGCGCTTACCGACCAGCACTCGATGCTGTGGAAAAATGAGAAACATACAACGATGAAGTCCTCGCAGAAGAAGTATTTGCTATATCGAATCGTGGATATACTCCTGGATTCCTCGTTGGAAATCCTGGTGAGAAGGCTATCTACTTTGAAAAGAATCTTGATCTCCATGAAGAAGATCCAGTTGGTATCGTAAAATGATACGATGAAGTTCGAAAAATGGCTCGCATCGAAGTAAAGAATCGAATCGATGTTGGAGATGCCCTTGTACTCCTCTCTCCTTCTCAAAGAGTGAATTTCTCTCTCGAACAAATTATTGCTGACCCTATTCTTCTTGCCAATCCAAAATCCGAAGAAGCAAGTCTTACTCATGCTCCAGAAAACGGAGAATCTCGTGAATCTGGACACGGTGGTCACATTGACCTCTGGGTAAATGTTCCAGAAAAACCGGCTGATTATGCAATCGTCCGTAAAAAACGTACTCTCTAAAAAAATCCCTCCAATTTGGAGGGATTTTTTTATGACTTTCGTGAGTAGGGCTTTCCATAGATAGGAGCACATGTACACTGAATTGCTTCACATACGGTACATGCCTTGTGATCATAGAGTTTTGCAACTCGTGCTCAAAATTGTCCACGAAGTGCACCAATAGCCCGTTCTTGTTCTTCTGAGGAAAGAGTTCGTATTCTTTTTAGTTCCGCAAATGCGCTTCGTTCGAGTTGCATAGTATATTTCTTATAAAATAATGTATTTTATGTGTATTGTATACATAAAAATACTGACTTCGCAAATAATATACAAATCTCGAGAAATGCAATATTTTTTACATTATTTTGAATAATATTCACACCCTGTCATATCAGGCATAACCTTACAATGGTC
>SSGK01000047.1 GCA_008015855.1 Candidatus Altimarinota bacterium
CGATAGAGCCATTCCAAACCAAGCTTTTGGAAGATTCCCGGAGCACGCTTCTGAAGTCCGAGAAGAAAATCGATTGACGCCCCAACTCCGAGTCCAACCACCTTCTCACTCGAATCAAGATGCTCAAAAATATCAATGAGAAGTTGCTCTTGTGTCTTCATTCCAACACATGAAAATATATACTGAATCGATTCTTCTTGTACCAGCTTTGCAATTTCCTCTGGAGTTTTTTCTCAGGCAAACACTACAAATAATTCAACTCCCGGGTATTTATCCTCGATAATTCTCTTGAGATTCTTCTGTACTTCCGCTTTCTTTTGTTCGAATTCATTCTTTGGAACTGCATTCTTTCGATCGATGACCAGAATCTTTTCTGGAATACTTTTTGCAGATTCGAGGATATCACGAGTCAAATCACTCCCCTTAATCAGTTCTCCATATTCTTCTCTTACTTTTTTCTTCTGGAAAAAAACACGGAGTCATGAAGAGAAAAATCACCCCCCTTCTTGCATCATATAGCCAATATAGAGACCATTTCCATCTGGAACGTTGTAAGTAGCTCGAGTTAAAATATCCATAAAAGTATCGTCACGACTCGCGCGCACGAATATCTCAGGATTCGGCGTAAAAACCAATGTTTTTGCTTGCGGGTCTTGAATCTTTGCAAAAAAATCAGAATACGTTCCGTTGTAGAGAGGAATATGAAAGAGAGTGGTTGATTTCATATGTTTTTTAGAAAATATCTATAAGTTACTCGACTTTTTTCTTTTGTAAATCCGGAATAAGAGCATTATTATTAAACTCAAAAATACACTCAATCAAATAAAAATTGCAATAATATCGTATATTCCATAACAAGGAAAGGAATACATAGGATTTTGTTCACATGGAAAAAACATGTTTATAATTTCCCCCACTGATAAAAGATTATACACTTCAAGCAAAACAATAAGTGCTGATGCAATTATGATTAAGAATGTCATTTTAGTATTATTCATATATTCATCGAAGCATTATATCTCTATAAATTTTTTAAGATTTTTTGAAAACGATTCGAGAGAAAATTCCTCTGCCCGTTTTCGACAATCATCGTGCATATTCTGCCAGTCAGACAGGGAAACTTCCTCGAGAACCATCTGCAATCGCTTTACACCTGATTCCGGAGTGATATCAATCAGAGTTCCTGTTTTCCCTTCAATAACGGTTTCTTTCAGTCCTCATTCATTCGCGCCAATAACTGGCACACCGCATGCCATCGATTCCACCGGAGACATTCCAAAATCTTCATCCACGGGAATATATATCATCGCAATAGCATTTGCAACAAGAGATATAAACACCGCATCACTCGGTGCTGGCATAGGGAAGATGTTTCTACATCATTCCGCAAGAGCTAAAAGCCTATCTTTTTCTGGATCATTTTTTCCATAGGTAAATACCAGATTCTTTTTTGGAGTTTTTCTAAAGGCCTCAATCACCATATCTACCCTCTTTGGAGGAGATAGTCGTGAGGTTGATAGAAAGTATTCTCCTGCTCCGGGAAATCACTTCGGGAGTTTCTCATCACCTTGTGGACAAAATTGGGCTGTATCCGTCGGAGGATAGAGAATAGTTGATTCTTTCTGACAAAAATGGAGCAATCGATCATGGGTATTAATGGAATTCGTAAATACCATATCAAATCGCTCTAATTGGGCGATATATTCTTTTGCTTGTCGGTTAAAAATCCAATTCATAATCGGGCGGATAATTCGAGGGAATTTATCCATGTACTGTTCTCGAAAGTCAAAAAGATAGCGTGGTGGCGTATGGCAGTAATAATATACCTTTGCATCCGCTCGAACGTGTTTGAGCGCACCAAGGCAATTCCCTGAAAAAATCACGATATCATAATCCGTGAGAACATATGCCTTTTTTCGAAAGCGCTCGCGCAATACAAGATGTCGGATTCATTTTCGAAATACCGGAGCCCCGAGCGGAATAATTGCTCACTCGAAGCCAAGTTCACGAGGATGAAAACTTCCTTCTGAAAAAAATCCAGAGATAAGATCTGCTCCAAGGGCTTTTGCCATGAGTGTCACGAGACGTTCGCCTCCTCCACGATAGAGGAATGCATCATGGAGGACTGCTATTTTAAGTGATGTGTTCATACGATGAATACTAGAGAAATACCCCCGAAATTCAAGACTATTTTTAGAATTCCCTTCCCCAAAAAAGTTGAGTTCTCAAGGAAATATAGTAATATTCGTTATATCTTTTCCAATTATGTGAATCAAAATCGAATTCAATCCTGATCTCGCCCTCAGAAACTATCAAGAATATATTTCTGGAAATAGAAAAGGAGAGGAATGCATTCCTCAGGAAATGGAAGTCGGAGGAATATATCCTTTCTTCAAAAAGGAACAACGACTCTATTGGCTCTATGGTGCAATACCCCTCATCGAGACACAAGGACATGAAAAGCTTTCTCGCCCAAAAGCGAGCATTCAGATTCTTGAAGCGACACACTTCCTCGAAAACGGAAGTATTTGTACACGAGGATTTTATAAAGTACTTGAGATTTTTCATGATGAGAGTATTCAATTTGAGTGCTTTGATCGCGTTGGGAGCCGTGATTTTTAGAAATGCATATTCATTTCGTTTTCTTGCTAAAATCAGTATACTCCCTGTCTCGTACATACCATAGATTCGAGAGATATATTTTCACTTTTTCCCCATGTCATTCCAATCACTCAAGCTGATTGACCCAATATTAAAAGCACTTCATGAAGAGTGATATGCATCCCCTACCCCGATTCAAGCAGAATCTATTCCTATTATTTTAAAAGGAGTAGACCTTCTTGGATGTGCTCAAACAGGAACAGGAAAGACGGCAGCATTCTCATTGCCTATTTTGCAACTCCTCGCCAATACTCAGGTGAACGAAAAGCGTCGAAAAACTCGGGCACTCATTGTGACACCAACACGAGAACTCGCTATTCAGATAGGAGAAAGTTTTGAGGCATACGGTCGATACCTCCCGCTCAAACATACGGTAATCTTTGGATGAGTAGGACAATGACGTCAGGTAGATGCTCTTAGAAATGGTGTTGATATTATCATCGCCACTCCTGGTCGCCTCTTGGATCTCATGAATCAGAAATACATTTCCCTCCAAGACATTGAAATCTTTGTTTTGGATGAAGCCGATCGAATGCTCGATATGGGATTTATCCATGATGTAAAAAAACTTCTCAAGGTTCTCCCAGCAAAAAGACAATCCCTCTTCTTTTCTGCTACGATTCCACCCGATATCGTTAAGCTCTCTCAGAGTATTCTCCACAACCCATCAAAGGTAACGGTTACTCCCGTTTCTTCTACGGCCGATATTATTATGCAGCACGTCTACCATGTTGATAAGGGAAATAAAAATGCACTCCTTCTGGAGATTCTCAAAAATCCTGATATCAAAACAGCGCTCGTATTTACACGAACAAAGCATGGGGCTGATAAGGTGGTAAAAGTATTAAATGGACGTGGAATTACCGCGGAAGCCATTCATGGAAATAAAGCACAAAATGCCCGACAACGAGCCCTCACAAATTTTAAAGAACAAACGACGCGAGTGCTTGTAGCAACCGATATAGCGGCACGATGAATTGATGTTGATGAATTGGAATACGTTATAAATTATGAAATCCCCAATATCCCCGAAACCTACGTTCATCGTATTGGGCGAACGGGACGTGCTGGAGCAAAGTGAACGGCTTTTTCACTCTGTAATGCAGAAGAAAAAGAATACATCCGTGATATCGAAAAACTTATTGCCAAAAAAATCCCCGTGATTCAGGATCACCCATATCCACTCCTTGATCATAATCCGATTCCTGAGACAAAACCTCACCTTAATCGAGGGAAACACACTCCTCGTGATGGAAAGAATTTTCCAGGAAAAAAACAAGAAAAAAATCCGGTTGAAAAAATACACGCCCCAAAGAAAAAATATACAGAAAAGGACATGTGATGAGAAAAATCCTACTCCAAACCAAAGGAAGGAAAGAAAAAATATTATGGGAAACCAAAAAATCGTGATCGATAAAGAAATCTTTTCTTTTATGCAAAATCCATATACTAACGCTATATGGATTTTTTAGAACTCAAACATAAGCGCGTTGCTATCGTTGCTGATTGGCTCATTGATTTTTGAGGAGCAGAACTCGTTATCTCAGAGCTTCTCTCCCTCTTTCCAGATGCTGATATTTATACAAGCGTCTGTTTCATGAAACATCCGATGCTGGAATGAAGAAAGGTCTACACCAGCTGGATACAACATATCCCGTTTCTCAATAAGAGACATAAGCTTACTGGTATTTTGCGGCCATTCGCATTTCGAAGTTTTGATATGTCAGAGTATGATATTATTCTTTCATCCAGCTCAGCTGAATCAAAGAATATAGGATTTTCGAAGAGAAAACCAGGAGCAAAGCATTTCTGCTACTGTCATACACCTATCCGCTACTACTGGAGTCACTATGAAGAATACCGAAATATGATGGAATTCTGATTCCTCAATCCACTCGCGCGATTCGTACTGGATATACTCGTATGATGGCTTCGAAAGCTTGATCTAGAAGCAGCAGAGAGGGTTGATTTCTTTCTTGCAAACTCTCAAACCACAAAGAATCGAATCAGCACCTATTATAAAAAGGATTCCACTGTTCTCTATCCATGAATCCATACCGATGAATTTTCACTCCAAGAAAAGGAGGATTTCTATCTTTCGATTGGGCGATGTATTCCCTATAAAAAATTTGATCTCTTAGTGGATGCATTCAATGCAAATGGAAAAAAACTCATCCTCGTAACGAATACGGATAATCTCCTCTTTCAAGAACTCAAAAAGAAATCAAAGCCAAATATTGAGTGGAAATTACACATTTCAAAAGAGGAAAGAAATAGCCTCTATAGCAAAGCTCGAGCCTTTCTTTTTCCTCCATTGGAAGATTTCTGACTCGTACCCGTTGAAGCAATGGCGAGTGGAACACCCGTAATTGCTTTCTGAGTGGGTTGAGCCACGGAGACAGTTGTTGCATGAAAAACGGGTTTGTTTTTTGCTCCACAAACACCCGAAGCCCTCAATACAACGATTGAAAAATTTGAACAACTCTCATGGAATACAATCCACATACAAGAACATGCAAAGAAGTTCTCAACCGAACAGTTTAAAACAAATCTTATCACTTTTATCTGATCCCATGCAGAATAACCCGCTTGTATCTATCCTCATTGTTGCACATAATCCAGGAGACTATCTTTTCCATACTTTGAAAAGTTGTTTGAATCAAACCTATGCAAACACTGAAATCCTTCTTTTGGATAATGCCTCAAATGAAAATATTGAGACATATATTCCCGAGGAATGAAAGGATAAAATACGTCTCATAAAAAATACAGCAAATGTTGGCCCGTATGTTGGACTCAATTTCCTTCTTGAGAAAGCAAAGTGAGATTATATAGCCATTCAAGATCATGATGACATCTGGCATCCAGAGAAAATAGAGAAACAAATCACCTTTCTTGAAGAGCATCCGGAATATATTGGGAGCGGAACAAAAACGATTATGTATTATGAATCAGATAATACGTACTTTGAATATTTTCTCGAGAGAGAAAATTACTACACGATTCATCCTTCTCTCGTATTTCGTAATAATACCGACTATCGATATAATACGGAAAATCAGTATTTTTGTGATGCGTATTTTCAAAAGAAAATTCTCTGCAAAGGAGAGAAGAAAATCTATAACCTCGATGAATCCCTTACGACTCACATTATAAAAGCGAGTTCCAGCAATTATAGTTATCGATGGTACACCCTTTCATTCAAGAATCTAAAACGCGCCTATGAAATTCATAGTATTGCCTATGCGACCCTTACAACTGGTTGGGAAATTATGAGAAAATGTCTCTATCCAATTCTCATAAAACTTCACAAAGAGGCATTAATTACCAAAATAGAACGTATTCCCTTTATTCTTTTTGGAAATACAATGTATGATTCTAAGGATACTGACTGGTGGAGGCATTAATTACTCTCCTGAACGCATTCTCTTGTAAAGAAATTGCTTCACAAATTTTTTTGGAAGCATCAGAAATATAAC
>SSGK01000037.1 GCA_008015855.1 Candidatus Altimarinota bacterium
AATGGCTCTTGCGATTATTCTTGGACTCCTTTCGACACTTCTCTCGATTCTCCTCATCCTGAAAGATGCTCAACTCGATATCATTTATTTTCTTGCGATTCTCGGTATCTATATTAAATTCCTTTCACTCCTTGCTATTATCCTCTTTTTTTCAACATTCGTGTCTCCTATGGTTGCTATGTTTGTAACGGGGGGAATTTACTTTATCGGACACGGTGTTTCTGAGATACTCGCATTCGCGGCTCGAAAAGGCATGACCGAGCTCCTCTATCTCGGAAAGTGACTCGCTCTTCTTTTTCCAAATTATTCTATCCTCAATCTCAAAAATATCGTCGATACGGATGCTCCTATTCTCCTCTCAAATTGGCTCACAGGATATGGACTTCAGGTGCTCTATATCGTCGTAATTCTCTTTCTCGGAACTCTTATTTTCTCAAGAAAATCATTTGATAATGCCTAACACAAATCACCCTGATTATCCGGAAGAATACATCCTTGGAAGAGTGCAATTCTTTTCCAAGGATTTTATTATTACTCCTGATGTGCTCATTCCTCGACTCGAAACAGAATGCTTGGTTCGAAAAGCTCGAAATATCGCGCGAACTATTCCTGAATGTAGTCTCATTGATATAGGAACTGGTTCATGAATCATCGGTGTCTCATGTGCTGATATTGAATCCATTCGTTCGATTGAATTCTCCGATATATCCCCCGATGCACTGGCGGTAGCTGAAAAAAATGCTCGAAACCTTATCGCACGAAAAGACCTTTCTCTCACTTTCTCTCTCGGAAATCTTCTGGAAAATTACACCCTCCATGGAAAGACTCTTCCAAAAACACCGCTTATTATTACTGCCAATCTCCCATATATCAAACAGGATGATTGGGAACATATGTCGCCTGATACAAAGTTTGAACCAGAACTGGCTCTCTTTGGATGAAAAACAACATGATTTGAACTCTATGATATCCTCTTCGAACAATTAAAAAATATCAAGCACTCCGAAGATATATTTCTCATTATCGAGTTCTGATATGATCAGACGGATATCGCCCGAAAAACAATCGAAAAAATAGGATGGAAATATGAAATTTTTCCAGACTATGCGGGAATCGAACGATTTGCATCGATTCATATTCCACCTCAGTAAAAAACCCCCGATAACGGGGATTTTTATTAATTACTTCCACATGGAGCAGTGGTTCATTGGTTTATACCTGCACAAGTCCAAGTCCATGGACCTGCACCAGCTACAGCTGAGGGAGTTCCTGCATTACAGAGGTTTGCAACCGGCTGTACTCCTGTGGTTCATCCATTCGCTCATCAGCATACCCCATTCACACTTAGATTTGCTGTACAATTCGCTGTTGCTCATCCATTTCATCCAGCACAACCCCATGCCCAACCATTCGCTGTTGTTGTGATGGCGGAAGGGGTGCCCGCATTACAAAGATTCGTCGGTGGGTTATAGAGATTTTGATTATTATCAGCACCACACGCTCATCCTGTCACTTGAAGTGTTGCAGTACATGTATTACTCGCTGCTCATCCATTTACTCCTGTACAATTCCAAGTCCAGCCATTGGCAGTAGGATTAATATTTTGTGCGGTTCATACATTACAAAGGAGATTATTTGCTGGCTGAGCAGGATATGTTTGACCATTGGCAGCGCCACATGTTCCTACCTGTGAAAGATTCGCGGCACATGCTTGTGCAGTTCATCCATTCGCACCTGCACAATTCCAAGTCCAACCAGTACCCGTTGATAGAGTTGCGGGGGTACTATTGTCTCCACAGAGATTGGTGGTTGGTGCGGTAGCAAAGGATTGACCATTCGCGGTTCCACATGTAGCATTCTGAGTAAGCCGTGCAGTACAGGTCGCAGTATTTCCGCCATTCTGTCCGGTACATGTCCAATTAAACGGCCCATTTCCGGTTACAGCAGATGCCGCTCCTGCGGTACAGAGGTTTGCTGTTGGAGCTTGGGTTACGTTCGTATTATTCGCGGTTCCACAAGCCGCATCAACGATCTGATTCGATCCACAGGTTGCAGCATTTCATCCAAATTGCCCAGCACACGTCCATGACCAACCTGCTCCATTTACAATCACCGATGAAGGAGTGCCAACCGTACAGAGATTGGCTGTTGGAATCGTTCGTGTCGATCATCCATTGGCAGTTCCACATCCACCATTAACTGGCTTATTAGCAAGACAACTTACTGGCTCTCATCCATTATATCCGAGACAATTCCAAGTCCATGGACCAGTTCCTGCAACCGCACTTGCCTGTCACTTGGAACAGAGATTAATCGTCGGTGCGGTTGTTACATTGCTATTATGTGCAGTACCACACGTTGCATTGATAGTAAGAAGACCATTACAATTTGTATTCGTTCCGCCATTGTACCCATTACATGTCCAAGAAAGTGCTCCGGAAGCAGTCTCTGCGACAGTTCCAGCAGCTCACTCACCACAGAGGCCAGTGGTTGGAATGGTTCCAACCGTGGTTCCAGCGACAGTTCCACAGGTTGCATTTATCCTCTTGAGAGCAAAACAGCTCTTAGAATTTCAGAAATTGAGTCAGGCACAAACCCATGAAATTCTTCCGGTACTACTTGTTGCCACAACCCCAGGAGTACCAGGAGCACAAAGTTTCTTGGTATCAATAGTTGTAGTAACGGTTGTTCATGAAAGTGCCCCACAAGCAGCATTGATTGGCTTATTTGCATAACACATCATACCCGTCCCTCCATTATCTCCATCACATGCCCATGTCCATGTAGATACTAATCCTGTTGAAACAAGTGATGCAACTCAGCTGATACAGAGTCCTGTATTTGGAACCGATGCAATTGATTGTCCATGAGCACTGCCACAAACTCCATTTACCAGAACGGGACAAGCCTGTGTATTACACGATTGTGTCGTGATTGGCTTTGTTCCGGTACAAAAAGAATCTGCCACGGTTGTCTGATCATTTCTCTGGCACACCACAGAACGAGTTTGTGTTCCTCCTCCACATGAAAGTGAACAAGCATTCCATTCGGCTGATACCCATGCGTATGCATAAGTGGTTGTCTTCTGTGCAGTACAATTAGCTGGAGTTCCACCATTTACACCCGAACAAGTCCATGTCCATGGACCAGTACCCGCAATGGTTGACGCGATTCATGTGGTACAGAGATTGAGCGTCGGAGCGGCAACGAGTGTTGTTCCATTCGCGCTTCCACAGACTCCGGGAGCTGGGAGGGTACATGCTGAAAGAGTACATCCCGTAGCAGTTTCTGGTTTTACTTCAGTACAATATGAATCAGATACAATAATACTATCATCTCTCTGACACGTAACATTTCGTGACTTTGTCCCTGTTCCACACGTAACAGAACATACTCCATAATCAGCATATACCCACGTATAGGTATGAGTATCAGTGGTAGTTCCTCCTCCGATAATTCCATCGCCTATATTACTATTTGATGCGACACACTGTGCAATCTTAAACACTTCTCAGCGTGTCGCTGGAGCTTGTGGACGGAAATAAGAAGTATCTGTACTCACACATCCAAGCGATGCGAGTGCATGCACATACGATGTAAGATCTCAGAGAGAATCTCCGACATCAGCATACAGAGGAGCACTCGTAATCGGTTCTATCCCAACAGCAGAAAGAAGGATCTTTGAGAGTTCTGCTCGGGTAATAGAATCCTTGGGACGAAATGAGACACCATTTCCTGAACGAATAATAGAAAGGGCTGCTGCTCACTCAATATATCCACAGAGATCTCCATAGCTCTTATCCACATCTGGATACGTATATTCTGAGAGTTCACGGCAATCATTTTGATCATTTCATGATAATACCATCGCAATCTTTACAAGTTCTGCTCGGGTAATGGTTGCCCCCAGTCGGTATCCCTCAACGGTTGTCTGTTCTAGAATCACTCCATCTGATGCCAATTTCTGAGCATAGGGAAGAAATTCATTGGCAGCAAGAAGAAAATATCCGACGATTCCTCCGCTTAAAAACATTCCGATAAAAAGTCCGATAAACATCGGAAGAAAACGCTTCATATGAAATCAAAAAAATATAGAGAAATTGTATAAAAACTCTCCTGTTTTGCAAATGAAATACGAATACCCATAGAGGTATCAGAGAATATTGTTTGTTTGAATTATTTGGAGTTATAAAAAAGTAGATACAATGGAGAAAATCGTAAATTACTCCCATGTCCCACATTAGCCCTCTTGCATCTATCCTCCGACCAAAATCACTCGATGATATTATCGGACAAAAGCATCTCTTTTCAGTAGGAAAGCCATTACGAAAATACATAGAAGCAGGAAAGGTGCCTTCGATGATACTCTGGTGACCGCCCGGATGTGGAAAAACATCGATTGCATCGGTTATTTCCCAGACACTTGATGCGGAATTTTTCCACCTCTCATGAGTTCTCTCAAAAAAAGAAGATCTCACAAAAATCCTTATAAAAGCAAAGAAGAACTACAGTGAATGACGGCAGACAATCCTATTTCTCGATGAAATCCATCGATGGAATAAGGCACAGCAAGATACACTCCTTCCCTTTGTCGAAAAAGGAGTAATTACCCTCATTGGAGCGACCACAGAAAATCCGAGCTTTACTGTTAATAATGCACTTATCTCTCGTGCACGAGTGTATGTACTCGAGAAAATTAACAAGAATGATATCTTAGCATTCTTCGAGAGGAACATGGAAGCTATCAAGAATCACCTCCCAAATGTGGAATGGAATAACGAGAATCTTGAGCTCATAGCAAAATTCTCAGAATGAGACCTTCGAAATACTCTCAATCTCATGGAAGCAGCAGCGACCCTCCAAGGGAGTGGTATCGTTTCACGAGAGTCTATCCAAGAAGCAGGAAATAGACCACTTCTCTATGATAGAGACTCGGAGGAACACTATAATCTCATCTCTGCGATGCATAAATCATTGCGCGATAGTGATGGAGATGCAGCAATATACTGGATAGGGCGCATGCTTGCGGGCTGAGAAGATCCTCGGTACATCGTTCGTCGTATGATGAATTTTTCCAGTGAAGATGTCTATGATCCGCAGGCAATCATGCTTGCAAATTCGGTCTATGATATCTGTGAAAAGATGGGAATGCCCGAATGTGAACTCCCCATACTCAACCTCGCTTACTATCTTGCAGATCTTCCAAAAGATAATCGTATCTACCTGGCTCAGCATGCCATGCACCAAGATATCAGAGAATTTGGAACTCTGCCCGTTCCGATGCATATACGAAATGCTCCCACGAAACTGATGAAGGAAGTTGGATACGGGGCTGGATATGAATATGCTCATAATCTCGAATCAAAAAAGAGTTCCCAAGAACATTTTCCTGAAGAGCTCAAAGGAAGAAAATATCGCGCCTAAACGGAGGGTGCGATTTTTTTCATCTTCCCAGTGAATTTTCGGTGTATTAAGAATTGCTCGAAATATCTGGTTCGATATGAGTTAATCGCACTCGTGAGTCTTTGCTCTCCAGGGAGATATGGGATTTCTTCGGTATGATTTTTTTCATAATTAAACGGGAGAAAAGAATCCCCGATAAGATCCTCATCCGATACAATTGTAGCATAAAAAATCATCTCATGCCAGGTTGCCTTCTCTATCTCATCCAGAACATCGGCATAGCTATCGATAAATGGATTCGATGGATCAAGAGAATCCTCCAATCGAGCTGAAAAATTACGAGCATAGAGATCTTTTTCTCGTTGAAATAATATATCCGGATCAGCGAATCAAGTCAGTGGTTTTTTAATAGCATCACGATTCATCAGTCGAAACACTTGAAGACGTACTTCAATCCACTTTTTCAAGAGTGGGAGAAATCGATCTTTCTCTACTCCATCAATCGCATCGAGGGTACGAATCGTTGTATCCGTCGCAATAGCACGAAGTCTTGGGGCAATCGAAAGAAGAGAAGGATGTGTCGATACAAGCGAATCAAACCCAGCATGCTCAGAAGATGATATGAGAGGAACGGTCGTCTCGATAATATTTGTCCTATACAGGGAGCTGTATTCGGCATAGAGATGCTCTGATTCTTGTGTGATTCAGAGAACAGCATCAACGAGGGTATTGGACCGTAGGATAACATCTCACGCACGAGGAATAAATGATTCAGCAAGTACCTCGAGTCATCCTGGAATACTTCGAAGCGATGGAATTTCTTGTTTTTTGTGGAGCATAGCGAAAAAATATATACACTTATACATATATTTCTCTTCTTGTAAAATATTCCTCTTCCCTTCGAGAGAAAAAACGGTTTGCATTTTCCAAAAATGTTCATATACTTTTTGTAATAAAAGATTGGCCACCGTTGGCGAATCTTTTTTTAAATCTTAAACCCCATACTATGTTTGATATTCAAAAAATTGAGGCGGCCATCAATCAAATCGCTGCAGAAAAGAAGATTCCAAAAGAACGACTCGTAGAAATTATCGAAGCAGCTATCAAGACTGCCTATAAGAAGGACTACGCAAGTAAGGAAGCAAATGTAAATGTGCATATTGATCTCGAAAATCAAGCACTCGAAATCAGCGTAGAAAAGACTGTTGTAGCAGAAGTAGAAGATGAAGATATCGAAATCTCTCTCGAAGAAATCGGAACCGATTCTGGATATGAAATCGGTGATACAGTAGAAATCGATGTATCAGATGAAGTACTTGGAAGTGAAGGATTTGGACGTATTGCATCTCAGGCTGCAAAGCAAGTAATTGTACAAAAAATCCAAGAAACAGAAAAGGAAAAACTCTTCAATCTCTTCAAGGACAAAGAAGATACTATCGTAAATCTTCGTATCGAACTCGTTGAAAAAAATCGTGTTGTATTCGACTACAATGGACAACAAGTTATCCTCCCAAAGAGCGAACAAGTATCAAAGGATAAATACGTTCCTGGACAACGCATGCACCTCTATGTACGCCGTGTAGAAAATGATCAAATCAATGGTCCTCGTGTTATCCTCTCTCGTAAGGATAAAGAGCTCGTTGTAAAACTCTTCGAAGTAAATACTCCAGAACTCGAAGAAGGTACGGTAGAAATCGTATCGATTGCTCGTCTTCCTGGTGTAAAGACTAAGATTATCGTAGCAAGTGACTATGAAGAAATCGATCCAGCAGGATGTCTTATCGGACCAAAGGGTATTCGTGTAAAGAACATCGTCGACGAACTCGGAGGAGAAAAAGTAGACATTATTAACTATACGACTGATAAGGAAGAAATGGTTCGTCGTGCACTTATCCCTGGTACTATCAATACAATCCGCATCGATGAAGAAACAAACACCATCTATGCAACAGTAAAGGATGATGAAAAGGCAAAGGTTCTTGGTCGTGGTGGTACGAATATCAACATTGCTGGAGAACTTCTTGGATACGATATTCGTCTCGAAACAATCGAAGGTGAATCAATCTCCCCAACTGATGCTGAATAATCAAAATCCCTCAAAGAAAAGACTTTGAGGGATTTTTTTAGAGAGAAATCTTGCAAAAATAAAAAAATATATATGATAACTCGGTACTCGCGGATATAGCTCAATTGGCTAGAGTACCGCCTTGCCATGGCGGCTGTTGTGGGTTCGAGTCCCATTATCCGCTCCAAAAAAATCAAAAACCCCAAGACTTGTTCTTGGGATTTTTATTTTTTTGGAGCGGATAATGGGACTCGAACCCACAACAGCCGCCATGGCAAGGCGGTACTCTAGCCAATTGAGCTATATCCGCGAGTACCGAGTTATCATATAT
>SSGK01000003.1 GCA_008015855.1 Candidatus Altimarinota bacterium
AGAAATTTAAAGCGTGTATTCCTATTTCGATTCACTTTTCAATAATCCACTCAATCTTTTCCTTTTTATTCGGGAGTGATTGATAGAGAATTACCGTTCTTGGCAGCTCACTCTGAAGAGGATATTCCTTCGCTTTCTTGAGTGTGATAGCCTTTTTTGTTATCTCTTCGATACGATATTCTCGATCGAATCCATCGCCGTTAAAGAGGATGACCAAATCTCCGATACGAGAACGGAGCACACGAGAAATCTGATGAAAAAAACCATCGTCAGTCACATGAATTATCTCATTCATTGCCTGATCTGGCATGTAAAATCGTTGCATAGAAGGGTATTATTTATGGGATGTTTTTATATCTCTATATATATGATACGGGAGAAGGAGTCCATCGAGAATGAGAAAAAATGCTTCTCTTCCGAGAATATAGGATGATTCGAGGATACCGATACTCACGGCTCCAATATCTTTGAGAATATTCTCTCCGAGAGGAGCATTCTCCATATCTTGAATCAATCAAAATGAATGGAATGGAAACATCTCTCGAGGAATCACTACCTGCGGAGATGCTGCGAGTGGATGCAGGCGATTCTTCAGTGTCTCAAGCTCCTTTCGAGCAGATTCATGGACGCTCTCAAAGATCTCACGAATCTTTCGTATATCTTCTTCTGTAATATCAGGACTTTTGAGCTCCTCACGGACAATCCGCTTCAGATCATCGAGTGATCGAGTCGTCTCAAATCGCCTTCTGAGGGCAAGGATACGATTCTTGGTAATTCATTCTGAAACTATCTTTTTCTTTTCACGAAAGTATTCAAAGACTTCTTTCGTTACTTCCGTCTCTTCCTTTTTTTCACGCAATAATCGCTCTCGTTCTACCGATAATTTCCCGGCTTCTAGCGCATTATTCCTCGAAGATGATGGATTCTCAAAAGATGACATAAAAAAATACCGAATATATCGGTATTATAGCGAAAAAATGAAATATGGAAATATTTTAGCCAACACTTCCTTCCATTTCCATACTAATCAGTACGTTCATCTCTGCTGCATATTCGAGAGGAAGTTCTTTCACGAGTGGAGATAAGAAACCATTTACAATCATCGTACGGGCTTCTTCCTCTGGAATCCCATGTGACATGAGATAGAAGAGAGCATCTTCATTGATCTTTCCGACACTTGCTTCGTGAGCTACCACCACATCATCTGCCTGAGAGATAATATCAGGAATCGTGACGCTAGCAGATATGTCATCGAGGAGAAGTCCATCACAATTTATATGAGCAACCGCATGGTGTGCGCTTGGCTTTATAGAAAGAAGTCCTCTATATACAGCACTTCCCCCTCACTTTGAAAGTGATTTTGATACGACCTCACTCGTGGTATGTGGTCATATATGGATAACCTTTGCTCCGGTTTCTGTGTACTGTCATTCATTTGCGAAGGAGATTCCGAGATGGCGCGCCTTTGCATGCGCTCACTTCAATACTGAACATGGATAGAGCATCGTAACGCCACTACCGAGATTTCCTCCCACCCATTCGATATTCCCTCCTCTTTCGACGATAGCACGCTTGGTATTGAGATTATAGGTATCCACTGACCAATTCTCCACGCTCGAATACCGCATATATGCATTCTCTCCGACAAATATCTCCACACATCCCGCATGGAGACTGGCTGTCCCGTACTTTGGAGCACTACACCCCTCGATATAATGCGCTTCTGCATCATCTTCGATGATAATGAGTGTATGTTCAAATTGCCCTCCCGCACGTGCATTCATACGAAAATATGCTTGGAGTGGTTCCTGTATCTTTACTCACTTTGGTACATAGAGAAATGTTCCTCCACTCCATACTGCTCCATGGAGAGCCGCAAACTTGTGATCCCCCATCGGAACACACTTCATAAAGTATTTTTTTACAAGGGCTTCATGGTTCTTGAGTGCCACTGACATATCTTCGAAGAGTACCCCGAGTGCTTGGAGTTCTTCTTTTAAGCTATGGTATACCACCTCACTATCATACTGTGCTCATACTCAGGCAAGTATCGTCCGTTCAGCCTCTGGGATACCAAGTCTATCAAATGTATTCTTGATTTTCTCTGGTACTTGATCCCAGGTTTTCGCATCACTCACCCCTTCTGGCTTGGCAAAATAATAGATACTCTCGAGATCCAATGCTGATAAATCCGCTCCCCAGGTTGGTACGGGCATGGATTGATACTTTGCAAGCGAGGCGAGTCGAAGCTCGAGCATCCATTCGGGTTCAGAAAAAGAAGCAGATATCTGTCGAACTACCTGCTCACTTACCCCTGGAACGGCGAGTGTCGCATACGTAATATCATCACGAGCATCAAGGGTCTCACGATTGATATCACCGAATGGGAGTATGTCTTCTGTTTCTTCTCGTTCGTTTTGCATATTATACAAGAGTATCAAATCAATTGGTACGAATCTGTTCTATCAATTCCCTTCCTCCGGTTCGAATGAGTCGACCTTGTCGCATGATACATACCGTATCTGGTTCGATCGTATCAAGGAGGTGAAAATTATGAGTAATCATAACAACCGTCTTTCCAAGGGATTCAAGGCGCTCTACTTCTCGAGCGAGGAGCTTCAGTGCATCGATATCAAGTCCTGCATCGATCTCATCGAGGAATATATATTCCGGATCAAGAAGGCGTATCTGAAGGAGTTCGAGTTTTCTCTTTTCCCCTCCTGAAAATCCCACGTAGAGATCACGATCAAAGAAGGCGTTATCAATCCCAAGATCTCCTGACATCTTTTCTACGAGTCGTTTAAATATAAAACTCGAAACTGGTTTTATCTCTGGATTTTTTGCGGTTATAGCACGATTATAGATCGTCCGAAGGTACTCCATCACACGGATTCCTGGAAGTTCTGGAATATTTTGAAACGAGAGAAATAATCCCGCTCTTACGCGTTCATCGACTGATGTGAGAGCAAGATCTTTTCCATCCTTTATGATAGTTCCTGTGAGGGTATAGCGGGGATGTCCCATAAGCGCAAATGCGAGGGATGATTTTCCACTCCCATTATGTCCCAGGATACAATACGTCTTCCCTGCTTCGAAATCAAGATGTATATCAGTTCCTATCACGGTTTCATCGACTTGGATAGATTCTATATGGAGAGAAAGCATAGTAAATGACAAGAAATATGAGAAAAGTTCTCGAAAAGTTATATATACGCACTCTACGAGAAATAAGAGAAAAATCAACCCTTTTCAATATGAGAAGGGTTGAGATTTTAAGAATACAATTATTTGTAGATAGTAAGGGTTTTTACTGAGTTGGTATCAATCCCTTCATCTCCATTATTGTAGTGGATTTTTTCGATGGTAATCTGGATTGGTTGCCATGTCGACACTCCTGATAGATCGAGGTACAAATCTCGTGCATCCGTCCGACGTGATGGTGGAGTCAGTGATACGGTTTGTCCTGCGATAAAATCAAGTCGCTGACTTGCCGTCGATGTGAGGGTTCCGAGGTTTGATATCACAGAGCCCGTTCCAAGGGTACGGAGGGCAATCGCACCACCCGTTGTTGTTCCTGAAAGGATATTTACCTTCAGTGTTACCCCTTCTATGCTCATCGCTACACTATCATCGAGGGTAAGAAAATCCAGTTGTACGATACCATTTCCTTTATGCCACATATTGAGGAATGGAGGTGTAACGCTCGCAAGGAGGTATCCAGCAAAAGCTGGCGTTCCTGATACTTCTGTAATCGCACCACTCGCAATCGTTGTCCCCTTTACTCCATTCACGACACCCGTGAGACTTCCAAGGGTTCCGACACCGAATCCGAGTTGAATCGGATAGTTGTAATAGATTTGATGGTATTGTTTCGCACGGAGCATCACTTTGTAAGTCTTCGTAGAATCTCGACCAAGGATGAGTGACATACCCGTAAAGTATACAGTCTTCCCTACGATATATCCGGTTGACGCTCGAGTTCCTGCTGATACATCATCGAGGTATACTTCCGTGGCTACATCAGAGATATTGAGTGTACCACTCATGTTCGTCAGATAGAGTTCTGATACACGTGCGTCAGAACCACGTGCGATGAGTCCAAATCGTCCGATTTCCTGAACCACATTTGGATTCGGAAGGATCTTATTTGCGCTCGTTCCAGGAGATGCTGTTGCGAGTTCGATACCACCTCATGCGATGGTAAGTCGTGGCCCTGAAAGTGCGAGTGTCATATCAGCAATATCACGACCGGATGTTGCATCGATGAGATTCGAGAGAACCACACTTCCGGTAAATGTCCCGGGAACCGCTCCCGTTGGAACATCTGCTACGATTCGAAGGGTGCGCGGAGTGTTTGCACTGAATGAAAGCGCTCCATTGTAGATACCATTCGAGAATGATCCAATCAATTGATTATCGAGGTAGAGTTCTGGATTAGTAATGTATGCAGTGGTTGGATTCGTTGACCATGTCACGCGTCCGACTTTTACATTGGTTGTAAAATACGTTGATGCCTCAAGGAGTGTCGTATCACTGCGACCAGCAACGAGACCAACTCATGAAGCGTATCCTTGAAGGAGAGTGATACTTCCGAGGCTCGAATTGAAGTATACGGATGGGAAATCAACCGGATATGAATCATTTGGAGTCATGCTTCCATTAGTATACGTAACTCCAATAGAACTGCTCGTAGGAATCTGGAGAGAGATAGGACTCGAACCAGTTCCGATAATATTGGCCTTAATGCTAAAGTACGTAAGCGTATCTTTTGGAAGGGTGATAGAGAATCCATTGAATGTGAGGGTATTATGTCCCACATTTGCCGTCCCTATACGAGTGGTTCCCTGATAGAGATCAACCGTATTAATGGATGTGAGGAGGTCGATGGTTCCTACACTCGCCATAGAAAGGCTCGTAAATGTCCCCGTTGAGCCATTTGCCTTAAATGAAAATGAGCCAATCACACGAGAAGTTTGTCCTGATTGTACCGGAGTATCTACTGAATTATACACCTGAAGGTTATAGGTACCAGAAGTATCCGTGGTACCCGTTTCAGTGCTGCCCGTTGGATCATAGAGACCGATTACACAAGCCGCCATCTTAAATGCTTCTCCACGAGTCGCGGTAGCATTCGGACGGAATGAAGAAGTGAGTTGTGCACATCCCATGGTACCGAGTGCATTCACATATCCTGCGAGATCTCCGAGAGAAGAGGTAACATCATTGTATCCGACACTATCCTCTATCGGTGATTCACCGATTCCAGAGAGAAACATCTTTGCAAGTTCTGCACGGGTTACATTGTGTTTTGGGCGGAATTGTGTCCCATTTCCCGAACGAACAATCTCATTGAGAGCCGCTCACTCGATATACCCACAGAGGTCTCCGTAGCTCTTACCCACATCCGGAAATGTATAACTTGCGATATATCGACAGTCATTCTGTTCGAGTCCTGCGAGGAGCATCGTAAGCTTTGCCATCTCAGCACGGGTAATAGTCGAATTGAGTCGATACCCTGCTTCGGAAGTCTGGGGAGAAATAATCGCATTTTCTACGAGCATTTCTGCATATGGAAGGAACTCACTCACCGCGAATGCACGAGGAAGAAATGAGAAAAAGAAGGCAAGAAATATGAGGAAGTATTTCATAGGAAGAGTGAAAATATATACCTCGATTATAGGGAGAGAGGGGCTTCGGTCAAGCAGGATTTTTCGCATAAAAAAACCCGTGAGAGAAATACTCCCACGGGATAGATTAATCCGTAATACCAGCGGCTTTTTTTGTCTTTTCGTTCCAGAGTTTTACGATGGCTTCATCGATATGATTCTCAGCCAAAGTGAGTGATGTGAGCTTCGGAAGCTTGATGATATCACTCACATCTGGAGTCTCGAGATTGTTATACTCGAGCTTCACGGTTGTGAGATTTTCGAGGGATTTTGCTCATCGTATCTCCATAATATTATTGTGTTGGAGCTCGAGGGTCAGAAGCGACTTCGGAAGGAATTCCATATTGAGTGAGACAATCCCATTGTACCCGAGGTTCAGTGTCGTGAGTTTTGGGAAGCGAAGTGCCATATTCCCGACTTCACGAATGTGATTTTTCGTCATATTGAGGTTTTCGAGGGCCCCAAGGGCTCACATATCAGGAACACGTGGAAACGCGTTGTATGAGAGATTTAATTCCTTCAGATTTCCGAAACATGAGAGATCCGATATGCGTGCGAGTTGATTCTCTGCCAGATCTATCGACCAGATATTATCGATAAAGTGTGTTCCCATGAGGACACGACAGAGATTCGGTACACGACGGTCGATGAGCTTATGTCGGAGGTCGAGATGATGAAGCTCGGTCTTGTATGATCCTGAGAGAAACGCGAGGTCTTCTCTATCCTGACTATAATACATCATGTGGATATAGTATCCTCCTGCCGCAATAAGCGCTATGAGACAACTGAGAATTACCGTGAGTGATATGAGATGCTTCTTTTTCATAAGTAGACAAAATTACGAGCATAGTTATATCGAAAAAACGGAAAAAGACAACAAAAAATCCCCACTCCGAAGAGCGGGGATTTCTCGTGATATATTAAATCTCAATATCTGTAATAGCCGTATCATATGAGAATGAACCACAAATGGTGATAATGGTAATCTTCCCGGTAAATCCTGCATTACGGAGTTTTATTGCTATCGCATTTGGAGTGGCACCCGTAGTAAATGAATCATCCAATATGCATATATGCTTGAGATCCATGAGATTCGAAGGAGTATCGACCATGATACTTCCGAGTGCATTCTTGATTCGAAGGGAGCGATCACGTATATTTTTCTGTGCTTGGAGAATCTTATTGGGGCGTATTTCTTTTTCGGCTTTTATCTTCCAAAGAGGAAGGGCGAGATATTTCTCAAGTACATCACGAAATTGGATGGAACGTCCTTGAGTCGGAGGTGTATAGATAATACCATCCACTCCTGTCGTACTCACATACCTTCGTATATCATCGAGGCTCGGAGTTATCCCTTCTCGGAGGAGTGTCTCATCGCTGTTTTGTTTTCCATAGGCAAGCTCCAGTGCTACCCGTGTCCTCCCATACCCATCTGGCAAGACAAATACATCATGAAATAAAAAAACATCAAATCCAATCGCCATATCTTGTTCCAGATTCATCCGTGCCGATTCTGTAACATCAAAGAATCCGTGTTTTTTACGACGAAATTCGATACTTCCAATCAATGTAAAGTACTCATATGCCTTCTCTAGGAGGCGCGAAGACAGATTATGCCGACTATCAGAACACCAGAGTATAAAAGCCTCTATACCATAGAAAACCTGATCTTCTCTATCGATAAAAAGACAATATCGCTGAAATAAGTGCTCTATTCTCCGAGGTGAAATCTCTTCTCCATATTCATCATGTGTTCTCTTCTCTATCATATGAATAAGGCGTTCTTTTCGAGCAAAAATATCAGATGGA
>SSGK01000048.1 GCA_008015855.1 Candidatus Altimarinota bacterium
GTATTAATACCTATTTTGAAACGAGCACTCATTCAAAATTCCTTCCGACATTTGAAGATGCAAAAAACGATGGAACCCTCACAACGAGTGGTATCGTATTCTATCCACTCACAGGAAGTGTTGCATACGAAGCTGGTCTCAGAGATGGAGATACACTTCATGCTATCAATGGTCAAAAACTCGATAATCCCGATGACGTTACAAAAATCATCCAAAAGAGCACCGAAGTAAAACTTCAAATAAGCAGGTCTTGAAGCCTCAAAGATATTACTATTATTCCAAAGGATAAAAAGATTGGAAGCTATGTCTGGTATGCTGATATACAACTCCATGAGATACGCGCAAAGAGTTTTTCTGATGCTATTATCATGGGAAGCAAGGAATTGAAAGAACATTTTGTAATGACGGTAGAGATGTTTCGTGGACTCGGACAAAAGATATTTGCACCGCGAACCCCAACCGAAAGAACAGAAGCAGTGAATAGCATGTCATGACCAATTGGACTTGGAAATCTGTTTGTAAATATGGTGGATGCAAAGGTGGCAACCTCCCTCATTTTCGTTGTGGCAGCCCTCCTGTCTCTCAATCTAGGATTCTTTAATCTCCTTCCATTGCCAGCACTCGATGGAGGAAGATGGCTTACGATAACTATCTGAGCCATCCTTGGACTCTTTGGTATGAGAAAAGAAAAGTATATTCTTTTTGAAAAGTATTTTCACGCTTTTTGATTTCTCCTTCTTATTCTTTTAAGTATATTTGTAGCATTCAAAGATGTTATTCGTATTTTCATTCCATAATTCTATACCTATGCAATATATTGGTGGATTTCTTCTCCTATTCTGAATAATAATCATTCGTGCCCCAGAAATAGTCGCATACCTTATTGGATTCTTTTTTATCATTCTTGGGATTAATATTCTTACTGCTTATTTCATGCTTCAGCGATGAAAAAAGGAGACAACTGGATTTCGTTTTGGAAATTATGAGATAATTCGAAAAAAATAATATGTCCATCCTCTCTCTTCTCGTCATTATTGCAGTCACTTTTCTCCCTGTTTTTCTTTGGGGATATATATTTTCCTATTTGCACAATGACAACTTTGACAGAGAGCGATTTTTTATAGGGATTATTTCTGGCGGATTCTCCGTTGGAACGCTCGTTCTTTTTCCTAAATTACTTGGAATTGAGGAATCAACTCTTACAAAGCTCAGCATAGAATTTCTCACGAATGAAAGAAATATCCTCTTTCTCTTACTCCTCCTTGTGAGTAATACGCTCATCTCAATTATTACCACCTGGCTCCTCCTCTGACGGAAGGGGCGAAGTCTCGATGTTCGAGCGGTAATATCCTATGTTGGTATGCAGTTTTGACTCATTTTGATTGCATTTTTTGCCCTCTTTAGTATCGCACAGATATTTCATATGAGTGGCATTACTCCGAATAATATCGCTTTTCTTTCAAGTATATTTCTTGGAATTCTCTCATACAGCTTTGCAAGTAGCCTCGAAGAATCAGTAAAACATATATCTTTTCTCGGAAGCACCCGGATACTCCTCCGACAAAAACTCTCAGAAATCATCCTCATAACCCTCTTTATTGCTCTTGGTTTTGTTTGGATAGAAAATATACTCTACCTCATGAATGCACTCTCCAAGCAATCACTCGGATGAGTCGTAGAAGTATGGATACTACGATCCCTCTTTTCGCTCGTTATACATATATTTGCGGCCAGTGTATGTACCTATTTCTGGTTCCATGCATCATTTCATGCCCTTGGAAGTCTCAGATATTCTCTCTGGTTTCTCTCTGGATTCTTTCTTGCATCCATTCTTCATGCACTCTACAACTACGCAGTTGCTCAGAATGCTATACTCATTCTCTTTTGATTCTTTGCCCTCGCTTATTTCCTCCTTACGAAGTGGCTCTACCAAGAGAGATTATAAAAGAACGCGAACATTCCGAACATCTGGATTCTCGGTCTTTTCGATAAAGACCGATTTTGTTGATTCATACATTCCATCAAGCCTCTCTGACCATTCGATAAAACAAATATTGTTTGGATTATCCAGGATTTCTTCTCATCCGATCGAAGCAAATACTTCTTCATCATCCATTCGATAGAGGTCAAAATGATAGATATTTGCCCCATATTTTCGATAGTACACATACGTTGGACTCTGAACAGGAAGATTGGAATCAGAAAGATATGCCCGTATCCAATGTGCAACAAACGTTGTTTTGCCCGCTCATAAATCACCATGAAGAAAAATGCGATCTCATGGAATGATAGGGAGGTGGATGGTTCCTATTTCGTCAAGAGAAATATTCGGATAGATGTATTCATTTTTTTGCATTCTCTGGTGTTTTTTGGTAAAGTAATGGAGAAAAGTATATTATAAAACCGTATTATGCAAGACCAAAATACAATTCCTTCCGCTCCAAATCCAGCCGATATTGGAAAAGGATTGTTCTATACAGCAACTATTTTTGTAGCAGTTGCCATTGTTTCGATTATTGGACTCAAGCTCCTCACTCACTCTCAGACAAACGCATGAATTGAAGGGGAAGCAAAAATAACAGAGATTAATAAAAACATTGCAGCACTCGAGGCTGATAAGGATGTAAAGCTTGCAGCTATCTTAAAAAATGATGCAAATATTAAAAAGTCCGAAGATATTCGTGGCCTTATTCAGAACTTCCGCAGTATCGCAAGCGAATACGGAGTTCGTTTTCAGTGATTTAATCTCGCAGGTGGACATATCACTACGAGTATGACAGCACAGAGTGAAAATGGATGAGAAGCTGCCGAACCAATTCTCAAGATGATGGAAGATTATCGAAAAAATAAGAATAAATTTCTTCTCAAACCAATTCTCTCGCTTGGATGAGACCCCGATAGACGCTCTACATGAGTTGATTTTGAAATCAATCGTGAAGCTCAAGTAGCAACAAAACAATAATTTTCATATCTCAATCCTTTCTATGGCAACATTGCAACCAAAACAAGCAAATATCAAACAAGTTCTCACTCCGATACTTTTTATTATTGCGATTATATTATTCGCATTTTATGCACGCCCCGCATACAGTGAATATATAGAGGCAAAAGCAAAATCAATTACTATTGAAAAACAATTAACCGAGCGACAAGCCTATCATGCTGAACTCTCAAAAAAGAAAGCTGAGCTCGCAAATAATGCATCCCTTCGACTTCTTCAGGCAAAATATGCGAAGCCATTTCAAGAAGAGAAGATTATGCGAACCCTCCTCGTAAATCAATACACTACTTCTCTCGATTCTTACAATAAGGTTATTATTAATAACATCTGACTCGGGAAAGGGAGCAAGCTACCGAACGGTCTCTCATATGGAACCGTTGGTATTACTATTCAGACAAAAACACTTGAAACACTTGAAGGCTTTATCGAAGATATTATTATTAATAATGCCGAATACACTTTTGTAATCGATACAATCTCACTTCCACTTGATACAAGTGGCGAGCAAGTTACAGATGGTTATATACTTCCACTCTCTCTCGGAATCTACTATTATGAATAATAAAACACTTCAAAAACTCCTTTCAGGACGCGTATCGATTAAGGATCGTGCGCTCTTCTACGAACATATGTCAAACCTCGTTGATGGTTGAGTAACCATCCTTGAGGCACTTCGTTCGTTCATTGAAAAGACACATAATTTTCGCCTTAAAACAGAACTTGATAATCTTCTCTTCTTTCTCGAATCAGGAGATAAAATCAGTATTGCCATGAGAAAAATCCCAGGGTTTTTTAGTGAACGAGAGATTGCACTCATTGAAGCAGGGGAAGAATCAGGAACTATTCAAAAGTCATTTATTACTCTCGCCAATAGTATGCGCGAGCAGGATGAGCTTCGATCAAAGGTGGTAGGAGCTCTTATCTATCCTCTTGTTATCGTATTCTTTCTTTTTCTTGCGATTGGAGTTGTCATGATTTATGTAATTCCAAAAATTACACCGATTCTTGTAGAATCTGGGGGTGAACTTCCATTTGCAACAAAAGCACTGATTATGAGTAGTGATTTTATTAGTAATAATTACATTGTCCTCCTTGCGCTCCTCGCAGTAGGATTCTTCAGCTGGAAGTCATATATCACATTCCCAACGGGACGACTTGCTTGGGATCGATGGAAACTTCGTTCACCACTTATGGGGGAGGTATATAGGAATTATCTCCTTGCACAAATAGCCTCTACCCTCGGACTTCTGCTTGATTCAGGAATTACGATTATGAAAGCCCTTCGCCTCGCTGCAAAGAGCTCCAGTAATGCCTTTGTAGATCATATCTTCGAAGGAATCATCTACAATATTGCTCATGGGAAGAAACTCGGTGAATCAATGCGAGAATTTGATCCCGGATATGAACTTTTTACTCCTGAATTTATTCAGCTCATCGAAGTTTCAGAAAAAACATCAACCGTAAATAAGGTGTGTTTTAAACTTACAGAACAATACCGTCGTGCTATCGACTATGCACTTGGTATCATGATTAAGTTTATTGAACCAATTGCCATCCTCGTATCTGGAATATTTGTACTTTGGTTTGCACTTGCAATCTTTTCCGCTATCATGGGAGTAGTACAATGAGTTGGAATCTAATACTATGCAATTTCTTCGTTCTCTCTCTTCATCAAAGCAAGGTTTTACCCTTGCAGAAATGATGCTCGTAATCGCTATTGGTGCTATCTTATTCATGGTGTTTTATGCACCATATGGATTTTTTAGTGAACGAGCCAAGCTTCGAACGAGTGTGAGTCGAGTGGAACAAGTATGGTCTCTCGCACGCATGGAAGCGATGAATGGAGCGGTATTTTCTGGATCAAAAAATGCAAATATTTTTCTCCGATTTGACGTCGGAAGCAATTCTCTCCCACTCTACACGGTAAAATGATGGAATATTCCATCATTTGATACCATTCCTTCACAAGGAACCATCATACAAAAAAAACGATTTGAAACCCTGGAATGAAAAAATATAATCAAAGCCATACGAACCTACGATGCTTCTGGAAATGAATCATCCGTATGAAGTATTGGATATTTTCTTGAAGCACAGACGGCATCTGGTAAATTTGTAAACAGCGGATGAATCCTTGAGCCCAACGTAAAAAAAGTGATTCTTACGATTGGAAAACCAGACGGAAATGTTCTCCAAAAAGATATTCAACTTATTTCCTTGCATAACTAATTCTCCATGCAATTTCGACCACTCCGTTTAAAAAGCGCTGGATTTACCCTCGTTGAAGTAATGACAGGAATTATTGTGTTTTCTATTGGAATGATTGCCATTTTTCTGCTCGTTGATTCGGGTATATGGAGTGCGCGACTTTCACGAGATGAAGTTATTGCGGCCAACCTCATGAGAGAGCAGATAGAACTCTTAAAAAATACACGAGACTCGAATTGGCTCATGCTTCGTCGTTGGGATAAGATTTGGCTCGAAGATACTGTAACAGGGTATAATTGGAAAACTCTCAGTAATACATCGAATCAGATTACCCCTGGATATTACACCATCGAAAATAATTATACCTCTTCTGATATTTCAGGAAATGAGTTTCAATATCCTCTCAATGATCAGCACCTCATAAATAAGGCTATTCCCGTTCGTATGCGATACATCGGGGCTACTACCGATTCACCCGAATCACTCGTAAAAAATGCCTTTGCTTCCACTCCGAATAACACTCGACTCTGTATTGATATTCAAGAAAGATACACATATACCTGTACTGGAAATTCACCAACTCCATTTGCAGGATTTACCAAGATTGAACCACTCATGGTAGCATGAGAGGAAATTCCAAATGCTATGATTGTTACTGCTTATATCGGAACACTCAATAAATGAACTCGTCTCTACGAAGTTCGAACCCTTCTCACTCACTGGAAATAATTATGTTTCATTCTCTCCGTTCATCCCCTGGTTTTACCCTCATCGAAATGATTGTTGTCATGGGGATTATGTCGTTCATGAGTGTTGTCATTCTCTCGGTATATACCCATATTACCGATGTTGAGAGAAAACTCGAAGTTGTTCGACTCTTGCAAGAAAGTGCCCGCGAAGTAACCGAACGAATTGCAAAGGACGTTCGTGAACATGGGATTACAACTTCTTGGTATGAGGCACCTCTCGCATATCCACTCTGGATGGAAAACCATTATACTGGAAGTGGAAACGAGATTCTCATTATGAGTGGTGGAACGAATGTTCGATATATTTATGGCAAAAAAACGGCAGGAACACTTGAACCATGTAATGAAGATGAGAGAAAGGATACGAGCGAGACATTTCGTTGTAGCCTCTACCTTGTAGAAAATAATGACTACCAAAATAGCATTGACCTTATCGATATGTATCGAATTGACCCGAAAGAAAAGCGGGTACGCCTAGAAAATATGCGATTCTATATTTCAGGCCAAGATCAGATAATGGAAGGGAAGGTAACCCTTGTTATGACACTCGCCCTCACACGAAAATCAGGAATTTCTGGAATGTTTCTTGAAGAAACAAAGATTCGTCTTCAGACTACTATCAGTGAACGTGCTTATAAAAATTATCAACTCCCGTAAGCATCTATGCATACTCTCACGAAAAATACATCTGGATTTTCAACCCTTCTCTCCCTTGTTGTCATTGGACTTCTTTTAGTACTTTCTTCACAAGTACTCGGGCTCTATATGACTGAGACTCGTATTAATCAATCAGTCTACAATGGGATAGCTACCTATGCATGAGCAGAATGAGCTCTTGAATATGCACTTTTAAAAAGTAAAAACCACCGTGATGGTTTTGGAGATGAGGTAAATGATACGGAAATTGATTCAAAAATTCTCTCAGGAAGCACCAAAAGACTCTCGGGACTCCGGATTAATTATACCTTCAAGACACACGATACCGCATTTACGGGAACTATCGGAGCATGAGATCATCTTATCCTTCCACTCTTTAGTGCGAGCGGAACCCCCCTTACTTCGGGTGGAAAATCACATACTCCAAAGGGAACTGGAGCGATTCATCCCGTAAAAGACAAGCTCAAAATCACTTTTGATACCGCAAGTACTCAACTCTGATGGAATATCATCCTCGCACGAACCACATGAGAAGGGGATACAATTGGTATATCTGGAACCGGAAATGTCGATATCGAAAATGGAATTCGTGACCAGAGTGGAACACTTCGCGAGTATGTATTCGAAGATATTAAAGACATTGATGGTAATCTCCTCGATACCCAGGAATATTTCATGCACACATCCACCGGAGTTCTTCATACCCTCCAGAGAAGTGACCTCACAGAACCATATCTCATCGTGTTTAATCCAACGAATTCGCCCGTTCAAATTCATATCGAAACCGATACCCCATTTGCACTTCCGCTCAAACAAATTAAAGCAGGAAGTCATATCTGAGACCGCTACAGTCAATCGATTGATTTTAGCGAAGACAAATCACGATACTACGATGCACTCAAATTCTGACTCTTCTTAAATAACGAGCCATAATATATTTTCTTGACTTTAATGTCTGATATCCTATAATTCGCTCATCCAATTTTTGAAAATTCTTTCTTAATGCGGATAATTCTCATCTCAACTACACGAAAGGAGACAAACATGAGAAAACAAACACATACAAACTATCAACCAACTTACTTCACTCCCCAATCTGTTCCGTTTTTCACAGAACAGGAAGCATTCAGAAGATTGCAAATGGAAGAAGATATAGAATGTCCATCAGGTGAAGACTTGATGCATTACTATCAGCGAATCGATCCAGATTCCTGTTTCCTTATTCCAAGATGTGGGTATGAAGAAGACCAATGGCCTTATGAAGATTACTGCGATTGAAATATTTTCCCCTATGCCTTAGAGGAAAATAATTATAATAATCTCTTTCTTGAGAGTATTTCAATCCCAGTAATGGTCAGTATTTTCTATCTATAGGCCGAAAGCACCATCTCTGATGGTGCTTTTTCATTTTCCGGATATCTCCATCATCAAAAAAATCCAGAGATTTGCTCTGGATATTTTTTATTCATTATCAAAATCGAGTCATCGTTCGCGCTCAATTTCATAGAACTTCATATGTTTCTTTTCGAACTTAAGGTCAACCTGTCATACTGGTCCATTACGATTCTTTCGGATAAAGAGACTCGTGACACCGGCAGTTTCTGGAGAAGGGAAGTCATTGTAGTAATCATCACGATAGAGCATCATTACGATATCAGCATCTTGTTCGATCGACCCTGATTCACGGAGATCAGAGAGAACTGGACGCTTATCAGGACGTCATTCTACAGCACGAGAGAGCTGTGAAAGGGCAATAAGTGGTACATCGAGCTCACGAGCGAGTGCCTTCAATCCACGAGAGATTTCAGAGATTTCTTGTACACGATTCAGACTATTTCCGTTCGACATGAGCTGAAGGTAGTCGATGACAATCAGATCGAGTCATCCTTCCATCTTCAAGCGACGTGCCTTTGATTTGATTTCTACGAGGCTTCATCCAGGAGAATCATCGATAAATATCTGTGAACGAGAGAGTCCATCGAGAGCATCTCCCATGCGAGCAAATTCTTCTTCCGTGAGTTTTCACTTTTGGAGTTTCCAGCTATCTACTCACATCGCCGCACAGATAAGACGATCCGTTAATTGCTCCTTCGTCATTTCCAGTGAGAAAATCGCTACATTTCGAGCCTGATTTCCTACCGCCTGAGCAAAGTTCATAGCAAGAGCGGTCTTACCCATACTCGGACGAGCCGCAAGGATAATAAGATCTCCACGCTTAAATCCACCGAGTCTATGATCCAGACTCTGATATCCAATCGGTACTACATTTGTCTGAACGTGTTCTGGATTTGCATGGATCTCAGCAAACTCTTCATAACGTGCATTGATAATCTCTTTGATGGCTACTAGCTTATTCTGGATAAACGTCTGTGTTACTTGGAACAATGACTTTTCGGCCTTTTCAAGGAGGTTCGTTACTTCAGTCATCTCATCATATCCCATAACTGTAATCTCATTTCCACACTTGATGAGTTTACGAAGGATACTCTTTTGTTTTACGATTTGTCCATATTGAAAAATATTTGCACTCGTAAAAATACTCGCAGCAAGTTCTGCGAGAAATATATTACCACCGATTCACTCAAGTTTTTTCTTATCATCAAGATTTTCACGAACGGTTAATATATCGATTGGTCGGTTTCGTGAATAGAGTTCAAGCATTGCTTCAAAGACAATTCCATTTGCTGGATCGTAAAAATCTGCTGGAACAAGTAAAGATGCTATTTGTATAATAGCATCTTTATCAAGCAAGATTGATCCAAGAATTCCACGTTCAGCTTCGACGCTATGTGGAGGAATATGTAAATCCATGGGGAGAAAACAGATTAAGCAGGGTTTTTAAAGTTTTTTGCGAGTTCCTCTTCAGCGTGTAATTTTTCTATAAGATCGATAATTTCTTGATTTCGAGGAGAGAAGTTGCGGAGCTTATGAAGGTATTCAAGTGCTTCAGAACGAAGTCATTGTTCGATACAAGCATGAGAGAGTATCCAAAGCATTTCAGTATTGTGTGGTTGTTGCTTGAGATAGAGCTTTGCGTAATGATATGATTCATCATATTGTCGCATCTCATGAGCAATATGTGCAAGCATAAGAATCGTATTTTGTGGTTCTGTATCGAATTCGAGGAGCTGCTTATAGACTTCGAGAGCCACTTCATACTTTCCTTGCATAGACACTGCGATTCCGAGCTTATTGTAGACGTCTTTATTATTCGGATAAAGTTCAACGAGGTCTCGATAGATATATTCCGCCTTTTTATATGATCCGTCTTGTTCGAAGAGGGAAGCAAGAAGGAGATTGAGATCAAGGTGATTTTTATCGATAGATAATCCTTCTACAATCATAGCATGTGCATCCATGAGAGACCCGAGTGCAATCTTAGTACGAATAGCTCGCACCAATTCAGCAAGTTGTTGTTTCTCGTTTTGTACAGGAGGAGGAACTTCCTGTGATGGTGTATATTCTTCGGTATATTGTACAGGAGCTTCTTCCTGAATTGTAGCATGTATTTCATCTTGCACCATTTGATCAGGCTCTTCCGTTTCAATTGATGTTGTCTCAGGAGAAGATGCTTCCATTTGTATCGATGGAGTAGGAACCTCCTCTTGAATTGTCTCAACCTTCTCTTCTTGTTTCATCTCTACAACTGGCACTTCTTGAGGTTTTGGAGTTTCTACGATCTTTGGAGTTTCGATAACGGGTGCTGGTCGCGGCTCAATTTTTTCTGTCTCATGAATTTCCATATGAGCATATGGATCGATTCTTTTTGGCCGCATAATAAAGTATACACGTTTCACAAAACGATATCCATCGTAGAGGTAGATAGCAAGGATGATAGTGAGATTTAAGAGCAAAAACATGAGCTCATAAGGAATAAATCCACTCAGAAAAAGTATGTCCATAAAAGGGATTAACGAGAATTTCGGCATATAATATAAGAAATGTCCTATTTTGCAACTTTTGTA
>SSGK01000019.1 GCA_008015855.1 Candidatus Altimarinota bacterium
AATCGATTTTCATCAGATTTGCCGCAACAACATCCAACATTTTGAGCTTATTAAAAGATGGAATTTTTCTTTCGTTTGCTAGGAAATCATTTCGTGCCGCTTCTTTCATATCAGATATTAATTTTGCAATCATATCACTCATTGCACTCCCCTATTTTAACATGTATGAGATATGGGAACGAAAGTATTGGATTATTCTTATTCTCGCAAGCTTCATTGCTCTTGTGAGTTTTATCGACGATCTCGATACAATCGATAAAAGTTATTTTTCACTCCATCCAATGATTCGACTCTTCTTCCAGATTGGAATCGGGGCAATCATCGGAATCACCAGTATAAAGATCAGCTACATTAGTAACCTCCTCGGCCCACTCATGCCCGGTGTAGAAATATGGGAACTCTCCCAGTGGATGACCGTCATTAATGAAAATATTACCATCTATTGGATTCCTCTCATTTTTACGATTATCTGGTATGTACTGGTATTTAACTCGCTCAATTGGTCCGATGGGGTTTCATGACTCACGGGCTGACTCTCAGTGATTACCTTTATTGTTATCGCCATCCTTTCAGTAAAACTCTACCTCACAGATACAACGCTTGCATCACAGGAAAATTCAAAATTCGTACTCCGAATCCTCATGATACTCATCCCATCCGTTATACTCCTCACCTACTACGATATAACCAGAAAGTGAATTATGGGCGACTCATGAACGATGTTTCTTGGTTTTATTATTGCAACACTCTCAATCATTGCAGGGGGGAAAATCGCAACAGCTTCCAGTGTTCTCTGAATCTATCTCATCGATGCCATCTATGTAATTGCTATGCGAATATTTAAGAAGCAGAATCCACTCAAATGAGATAAAACCTACCATCTTCACTATCGACTCCTGAAGTTTGGACTCTCAAAAACAGCGATACGAACATTTATTTATACCCTCGCCTTCTTCTTCTGATTCGCTGCGATATTTCTCGATAGAACAGGGAAAATTATCCTCTTTGCATTCATTGCCGTCATCGTTGTATTTATTACAAAAATTCTCTCAATTAAACGATAAAAAATCCCCTTTCGAGGGGATTTTTTATGCGGTAAATCGAGATTCAATTTTCTTCCAATCAGCAAGGTGCCAGAAATTTTCCAAGTACTTCGCACGAGCATTTCTATAATCAATATAGTATGCATGCTCCCAGACATCACAAGTGAGGAGTGGAGTAACACCCATAGTCAAGGGTGTTTGCGCGTTTGACGTCGTAACAATATCAAGAGTACCGTCAGAATTTTTTACGAGCCAAGCCCATCCTGATCAAAAGGTTGCCAAGGCAGCCTTGTTGAACTCGGCAACAAATTCCATACCACCTCCCCACTTCGCAGTAATAGCATCATAGAGAGTACTCTCTCCAGGAAGTGGTGAATTCTTTGGCATGTTATCGGGAGAGGTAAGACTCTCAAAGTAGAATGTATGATTCCAAACTTGTGCAGCATTATTAAAAATAGCTCCTGCTGGCGCGGTACGAACAACCTCTTCCAGTGAGAGATTTTCAAACTCAGTGCCAACAATGAGTTTATTGAGATTATCAACGTAGGTTTGATGGTGTTTTCCATAATGGAATTCAAGTGTCTCCTGAGAAATATATGGAGCCAATGCATCAAGTGCATATGAAAGAGTTGGAAGTGTGTGTTGCATAGAATAATAGAAAAAGAACGTGGCAAGTATATAAAAAATGAATGAAGAATGCAAGTAAAAATGAGAATTGTTTTCATATAAAAATGAGCTTTTTTCCTTTACAAAAAAAGAAAAACACGCTACCATATATCAAACAAATAATTATCCATTTATCTCATATGCATCTCGAATCAAAATCGAACTATCACAATATTCATGAACCCATCCTCTTTCGAGTGGAAACTCATGATGGGAAAGAGCTTATGTTTCAACCCGGAAAAGTAGAGAGAAGTTTCTCTCATCACCTCGTTGACCTTCCCGATACACACGGAGCAAGTATTTATAAGCTTGTTTCAAATGATAGCCTCATCAGCTTTCATTATATCGTACATCCAGAAATGAAGGCAATCATCGTGCCGCCGAATGCAATAGAAATGAATCATACTCGAAAAAATAATGGAATCGGGGAACAGATTCAGAGTTTTTTAGAAACTATGGCCCATAAACACCAATATCGTCTCATTGTCGGAATTACTCCAGAATCTGCCAGTGCCTTTAATGGTCGAGTAACCAAGATTCTTCGTCAAACAGGCTATTACATGGGGCCTCCAAGTGACAAGGCAAATGTTTACTTCTGAGAGCATCAATCTACCTATCAAGGGAAAGGTATTCCAGAAATCGGCATGGAATGAGAGTACTTCGTACCGCCGACCATTCATTAAAATAATGAGAGGGATTCTTATATTTTAAAAGGGCCTATAAGTATTTGACAAGAGGAGGAAAATCAATACCTTGTCAAAACCACAACGCATGAGAGCATACTTTCCATTCCTTGGAAGGCTTCCCATTGTTTGGTAGGAGACTTTACATATGATTATCCTTGGTTGCGCAGCTGTGATTGGTCGTACAGCACAGGATGTGGCGGAATACCTCCGTTCGCAAATGAGTGGACTCCCCACTCCTGTTTCGACCGAAATCAAGTTTACTCCCGATGCACGCAGTGCTCTGGGTGGGAAACGCTCGGCTTATGCCTTCCGACAAGAAATCTATACCCATCTCCAGCCAGCAACGATTCACTAATTCATCGTTTCGGCATCATTGAATCCGGCATGCTCGCATGTCGGATTTTATTATGTCTGCTTTTGAATTTTTCAATTATTCTATATACTAATACCCATTACTAAACCATACTATCCATGATACTCTACGGAAAACCCGTTGCCGATACCGTGCTCGAAAACATAAAAGAATCTATCACCTCCTCTACTACAAAACCCCATCTTGCGGTTGTACTCGTTTGACAGAATGATGCGAGTGAATCCTATATTCGCATGAAGCGTCGTGCCTGTGAACGTGTTGGTTTTTCATTTACCCTCATCCAGAAAGAAGCCTCTATCACAGAGGAAGAACTCATCCAAACCATCGAAGAGCTCAATACAAATCCTCAGATTCATGGAATTATTGTACAATCCCCGATTCCAGGACATATGAATTATCAGCACATTATTGAGCATATTGATCCAAAAAAAGATGTTGATGGCTTTACTCCGTATAGAATCGGAAATCTCTTTCTCGGAGAATCGGAAGGGATTATTAGCTGTACTCCAAAGGGGATCAAACGAATGCTCGATTACTATCATATAGACATCTCTGGCAAAAATATTACCATCCTCGGTCGATCGAATATCGTTGGGAAACCACTCTCTCTCCTCCTTGCGAATGCGGATGGAACTATTACACTCTGTAACAGTAAGACAACGGATCTTGCACAATTTACGAAGAATGCGGATATTGTTATTGTGGCAACGGGGAAAAAATGAATCCTCCGGAAGGATATGATACGTCCGGATGCAGTGATTATCGATGTAGGATGTACAATAATCGATGGAAAGGCTCACGGAGACCTTGATACAACATGACTCGAAGGCTATTGTTCGTACTCTCCGGTACCAGGATGAGTTGGCCCCATGACGGTTGCAATGCTTCTCGAAAATACACTCCTCGCATATAATTGACTTCAAAAATAATATGAAAACCGTATTTCTCTTTCTTTTTATTACACTCTCTATCCTCCTCTCCTTTTTTCTTGGAATGGAGTATCAAAAAGATATAGGAGAAAATACTGGAAATGCGGTCTACTTCTCAATCAAGAAAGGAAATATCACTATCACTTCCCTCAAACCAATTCCTTTATACCTCAATAATTCACCGATTCTTTCCTGAGATCTTCATAAAATTGAGCAATAATTTGTATATTATAAATAAATATGCTATTATAGTCAATATATTACTTTTATGGGAAGAATCACTCATGAGTATGACGAAAATGACGGAGTGAGCTGGGAAGTAATTCCTGAGTGAACAAGCACCGGTCTCGTTGTTGCTCATACACAACATCTTCACAGAACAAAAATCATAGAAACTCTTGAGCATACTCCAAAGCAAGAGATTTTTATGGAACTTGAGAAAGTAATGGGAAATGGTATGGGAATTCCTGAAGCGGCACGAATGGCATTTTTATGATATCTTGGACTCTTTCGATCACAAAAAACAAATAACTCACTTCACTTCCCTGTTCGGAATGGACTCAGCTTTCCAACCATTCTTTATTGGGCACTTGGAGAATCGGCTGAGAAATATATAACATGATTGGGGCTTGCAGAAAATACTCGTCCAGAAGAAGTATTTTCTGGTAAGATGCTCTACCAATTCAATAGCCATCCTGATAGAGATATACTCAGGTGACACATTCATAATATTCTTGAGGGAGGAAAGACCGAAAAGCAATACAGTATTGAATCCTGCATTCTTTTTCTCCTCGAATCATACCGGTATCGAAAGAATGTGGAATACATTTCCCTCCTCGAAAGTATTATCAGTATTCCGGATACGAATATCAATGCTCTCTTCACATACGACAATGAGTATTATTCCCTCTTTGATCTTGTATTTTTTCATTACAGAGATTCATCAGGGATACATGAGCAAGTACTCAATTCCCTCATCGAACGATGAGCCAAACGAACCAGTGCATTGCTGGAGCCAAAAAATCAAAAACGAGTTCCCGGGTACTCTTATACCGCAGCGGATAGATACGGACTTAATTCCTCAAATACATATCAATAATTTCTATGCACCACTCTGAACTTCCCATTTCCTTCAGCGAAAAGAAAAATATCATTCATGGATACTGTGAAAATATTTTCTCGTTCTTTCAAGAACATCGAGCACTCCATCCATTTCTCGATGAACTGGAACATGATTACCTAAATCCTATAAAAAAGTATACGGATATATACGCTGCTTCGAGCAATACACCATTTATTGTCTATCTTTTAGAAAAAAGAAGGATTGCCCCTGAATTGCTGAATCGAATTCAAGACCTCTTTCATCTTCCTGGATTTGATATCAATGCTATTATTATCTATGATGATGATAAATACACCATTAAAGATCTCATTACAATTCGTTTTCCAGATGGAAACACAGATATACTCCAATTCATAGAAGAGAATGGATGAAAATCACTCATGGAAGAACGCGTAAAGCTCGATACAAGCTCATCTCGATACGATACAGAGATTACAAGTGACTGAGAAGTTCAGTAAGATCAAAAAAAAGAGAGTACTCATTCAGGAATACTCTCACTCTTCTTCTAGAGAAAATCTCTCGGGA
>SSGK01000030.1 GCA_008015855.1 Candidatus Altimarinota bacterium
ATTCCATAGAAACCCCTGAACAGAAACCAAAAAAGAAGGAAGAAAATCTCACTCTCGAACAAAAATTCCTAAAAACAATGGAGCATATTGATGTATCTGATATTACCTGAATTCATTTTCAACCAAAGAAAGAACGAGGTTTTAGTATTAAACATGAACTCGTATCAAAACTTGCCATTCTTATGGAACAACAATACCAAAAAACCACATTTGGCGCATGAGAAGTCACTTATCTCATCGAATATGCTCTTGAGATATTTCACAATGAAAATCTTCTCCATGCATCTCACTACAAACCCCTCTTAAAAACACTTACAAACTGGTCAAAACAAGGCGGAAGCTACACGATTAAACGAATGGAGCGCAATAGATGAGAAGTCATTTCCTAAGGGAAGCCTTCTATTAAAAAAATCCTCTCTTAACGAGAGGATTTTTGATTATGTAACTTTGAATTATTTAACAAAGTTTACTACTTGTTCAAATACCTTAGGGTACTCAATAGCAAGATTTGAAAGAACCTTACGATTGAGACTTACACGCTTTTCATATGCAGCGTGAATAAAAGTTGAATAGTTCATACCAAGATCGCGTACCGCATTATTGAGACGAACTGTCCAAAGAGAACGAAATTGACGCTTCTTGAGCTTACGACCAATATAAGAATTGAGTCCTGCCTTCATAAGCGCTTGGCGTGCGCGAGAATATACATTTCCATTCATTCGACGGAAACCCTTTGTTGCAGAGAGAACATTTTTATGGCGCTTATGCGTCATTACACCACGCTTTACTCGTGTCATACACTAAGTGAGATTAAAAAAATAATTATTATTTACCGTAAGGAAGGGAGCGGAGACATTCAAGCTCATTTGTTTCATGAGCAACACGTCCATATTTATCACGTCCTTTTGCCTTTGTAGACTTATTAGAAAGAAGGTGACGCTTTGCTGTTTTTCCAAGAATATATTTTCCAGTACCAGTAATCTTTACACGCTTCTTTGCGCCTGAAAGTGTCTTGAGTTTCATGGGATTATTTTTTTATAGGATAAAGTGTAATATTGAATGTTGTTCCCTGTTTTAGGAGTTTTGTATTTGCCTCTTGTTTATAGACATGAGCAAGTGATGTGATGAAATCACGAATCTTTTCTTGTGCTATTTGTTCATACTGATTTTCTCGACCTCGTAATTGAAGCATAATCTTGAGAGGATGTCCGTCTTGAGCGAATCGAACTGCCTGATTCTTTCGAATCTCCAAATCATGATCTCCAATCTTATATGTGAGTTTTAATGTCTTTACATCGGTCTTCTTCGATTGATTCTTATTATGTGATTGCTGTTTTTGTTGCTTGAACAAATACTTTCCATAATCCATAATCTTTGTAAGAACGATACCATCCTGTAATCACATTTCAACAAGATCTTTATCTTCTTCTTCAGCAAGAGTAAGCGCAGCATCACGAGTCATTTTTCCAAGTTTCTCACCTTCATCAGAGATAACAAATACCTCTTTCGCTATAATTTCATCATTAATTCGTTTTTCTTTTTTTGTACTCATGAAAAAGTATTATACAGATACTGACTTAACAATTTTCGCAAAACTCGACTTTCTGCGTGCAGCAGTATTCTTTTCAAGAATATTCTTCTTTTCAAGAGTATCGATTCGAGAATATACCTCTGAAAGAGCAACGAGAAGTTCCTTTGGATCCTTCTTATCTGCCTTCATAAGTTTTTCAAGAGACTTAACGCTCTCCTTATAAATAGCAAGGAAGTGACGATTGCGAGAACGGCGTTTTTCATTTACTTTTACCGCTTTCTTTGCAGACTTTGTAATAGGCATCGTAATTATTGAGAAGCAATATAAAATAGGCTTTTTTCAAAAAAGTAGGCGTATTGTATAAAAAACTTCAAAAGTGTCAAATAAAAATTCTATCTTCTCTGTTCTTTTTTACAATACGATGAATCTTTATGATTTCTTTCTTCTTGTAAGGAAAAAACCAAGTAAACCAGCAATGAAGACTATGAAGGCAATGAATTCGGGTCCAGTCTGAACTCTCGCACTTACAAATCATGCTGATTCCACTCCATCTGGACACACCGCTTTTACAGCGATATCATCATACGTTACAACACTAGTTGAAAAGTAGAGAGTGTATGAATTTGTCTTTACACTTTCAATGAGAGTATAAGAATCTCCTGATTTTTTGTAGACATTATAACTTGAAGCCCCTGGAATAACATCCCATGTAATCGTACTCTTTGAACTTCCAGTGCTCACAGTAAGTCCAGAAATATTTGATACCGTACATTTTTGAGGAGCATTTGGAGTAAGGTCTACTTCAAATGTGTCAGAAACAGAACCTTCTACAACTGCATTGAGATTGGTAAGACCTGAAACCTTATAATAAATCTTCTTTTGCTCAAGATTATCGATATACCATGAGTATACATTTGTTTGACCTGCTACCTTGATAGTAGAAGCAAGGTTCGTGGTTACTTCTTGGGAAAGAGTATTTTTATCATATCCATATTGAATCTTAAACTTCTCAAGTGTTTGAGGAGCGTTCTCAACAGTAAATGTAAGGTTTAAACGAGCTCCTTCAGCACGTGCTGTCACATTTTTATAAGCAATCGGAAGATTTGTTGTACCTGTATTAGTGGTGCCAGTTGAAGCAGCCACCTCAGTAACAATAAGCTCTGTAGCTCCAGTTCGAGTTATTGTTTTCCCGAGAGCATTCGTAAGGATAACATTCACCTGATATGTCCCCCCTATGGCCGGTGCCGTGATAAGTCATGTATATTTACCAGGAATCTCCGTCGATTCTGTTAATTTTTCCATAACCGTATTTGGACCATCCATAATAACAATATTCACTCCTCCATCTTTCTTAAGTCATTTTTGAGCCATCACAATCGGATGAAGCTTAGTTCCTGCAGAAACCTTCGTTCCTTCTTGAAATGAAATAGACTCAAAGCGGATTCATCCTCATTCTACTTTTACAAGAATTTCTTCACTTTTTGCAATTTCTTTATTACTTCCATCAAGAAGGACTGCTTGAATCAGATTGTTTGCTTCAAGATTTTTTAAAGGATAGGTAAATACACCATCAACATCGGATGATATCGTTGTAGCTGTTACTCCATTTACTTTAATCTTTACCTTTCTATTTTTTGTAGTTTTTCCAACCAAATCAACCGAATCCGATTGAATAGTAGAATTATTTTCTGGGGTAGTAATACTGATTACTCCTGACATCGTTGTTGCCCCACTCCCTTCACCATCACGAAGTGCAACGGTTACTTGAGTTTTTTCTTGAAATTTATTAATATGATCATTAACAATAACAGTACAGAGACCTTCTTTCGCAAATTTAATTGCAGAAAATGTTACCATTCAGAGATCTGTTTTCTTAAATTCGTACCCATTTGCTTGAAATGGAACGTATCGAATACATCCTTCTGGTTCTGTCGTAAAATGTATAATCCCATCATAGTCGCGATAGGTAGATCAATTTTTTGTAACCGCTTTTACAATAATATCCACTCATTCATCCTTATAAACCGTCTTTCCATCATTGATTTTTACATCAAGACGCGAAACAGCACTATCAACACCAGATGTTGTTCCGGTGGCAGCATAAACAGCTCCTGAAATTGTCACAAGAGAGGCAAGGAGGAGGAGCGATACACGATTCCGTATCATATATGGGATTGGGGGTATAAAATACTTTGCCAGATTTTACACGGAATCAAGATTAATGCAAGAAAAATCCGCTGCTTTCTTTATAATATCGGGATAATTCTGAGCGGTAATACACATTTGATATGAACTAAAATTTTGCAAGAAATTCTCAGCATGACTCATATCAAGCTCGGAAAATACATCATCAAATAACAGTATTGGGGATCGAGCGAGTATTTTTTCGATGAAAAGAACCTCAATTTTCTTGAGAAAAAGAAGGAGCATCTTGTTTTCTCAGCGAGAAAGGTAGGAAATGGATTCTATTTTTTCATGATTCTCAAACGAGACAAAGAAAGAAAAGTCATCCAAATGTGGCCCAATATAGGTATGTCCAATAAGGATATCCCGTTCCCTATTTTTCGAGAGATAATCCCGAACGGATTGATACACATTTTCTCGATCTACCTTTGTTGTGTATTCAAAAAGAAGCGGATACTTCGAAAATACCGTCTCGGACATATCATGAAATTTCTCTTCAATAAAAGCCACGAGATACATCCGATACTGCATGTACGATTCAGTATTTTTTGCAAATTCTTCATCCCAGAAATCGAGTTCACTTCGAGTTCATTTTCATTCGGAGATATTCTTTAAGAGGGTATTTCGTTGTTTGAGGGATCGTGTATAGTTTGAGCGTATTTTTGAGAATTGTGGGAATACTTGAAGGAGTATATTATCTAAAAAATCTCTCCGATATGATGGGCTCAAGTAGAGCATGTTCATATCAATCGGAGTAAACAGCACTGCTCTCAGAGGAAAATTCTCCAAATAACTCTTTCGAGTAATTTTTTTCCCATGAAGAAAAAAAGAATACACATCACATTGGGAATGCATTCTATAGAGACTCGTTGTCTGATTCTGAGAGAGGCTCATATTTATCGACTGAGAAGTGGTATCTCGAAAGAAATTATCAGAAAAACGCCCCAAGCACATGTCGTATATAGCTTGAAGTATATGAGTTTTCCCAGTTCCATTCGATCCAATAATTAGATTCTTTTGAGTAAGAGAAAATTCAGACTGCGAATAATTTTTGTAGGAATCAAGAAAAATTGATTCCAGCATCAAACTACGACTCTCCATGCATAATACTCTGAAGAGCAATCTGACTGGAAATAACCTTTTGTGGTGAACAACGTAACAACGTATCACTCGGAATATCTAATGAAATTACCTCATCCGATCGAAGATATGCCGATGGAGTAGTAGATTCAAGAGATGCGATTGTTTCAGGAGAAACGGAAGAAAGCATATCAACGTATGCAATAATGGAATTGAGATTTTCAGAAGTTCTTTCTGTATCAATGTTATCAATGGAAAGGCCGGAAAGCTTGGTAAGACGAGCAATTTGTTCTTGCGTTAATGACATTTTTCTATATATTTACGGGAAATAATTCCGCTTCATTATATATAATGCTTCAAAATATCAAGACGGCATTCGATATTATTCGAGGATATCTCAAAGGGAATCCTGTGGAATATGCACAATTGAGACTCAAAGCAGCAAAGAATCTTTTTGCTACGGTTGCTGTGCTCTATTTTTTCGTGTTTCTCAGTACTATTGGAGGATTTCACACAGATATTATGAGCATTCTCCATTTCTATATTTTCCCTATCTTTGTATTCTCATTTTTCGCACTTATTTACATGCTTATTGCGGTAAATTATATTGTCGGATCAAAGAATCCTATTCTCCTCCAGATATTTTTCCTCCTCATTCTCAGTATATTATTTTTTGGAATACTCAGTATCCACATATGATATATCTCATTGGAAACTCTTAAATCTCTCTAATTATGCGCATATATACTATTATAGGACTCCTTTCTCTCTTCTTCCTTACTTCATGTACTGGATTACCAACGACCGGAGAACAAAATTCA
>SSGK01000031.1 GCA_008015855.1 Candidatus Altimarinota bacterium
AAAACCAAAATGTGATGAACTTGGTGGAACCGTTCTTGCTGCATCAACTGATACAGTATTCTCTCATGGTGCGTGGGTACGTCATGAAGGACTCATGAAGAATTTCCCATACCTTATGCTTGCTGATCATGGTCTTGATGTTGCAGGTGCCTATAATATTCTTGATGAGAAATCAGGTATTGCTGGTCGAGGAACATTCATTATTGATCCAAATGGTATCTGTCGCGGAATTGAAGTAACGAGTGGTCCACTTGGTCGTAATTCAGATGAGCTTATCCGTAAGATTGAAGCACTTCAATTTATGGCAGCAAATCCTGGAACTGCGTGTCCTGCAAAATGGGCAGTAGGTGCAAAGACATTGAAGCCATCTATTAAAATTGCTTGAGAAGTGGAAAAGGAACTTCAATAATTCTTTCCATAAAAAATCCTCCATGATTGGAGGATTTTTTTATTGCTTATCAATCATGTCAGCTGTAATGATAGCACTCTGATAGATAGTAGGAAGACCACTCCCTGGATGGGTTCATCCTCATACGAGATAGCAATTTCCGAGACATTCAAATTTATTTCGTGGACGAAAATAGAGCATCTGATCCAAGGAATGCGCGAGATTAAAAGTTGCTCAATTGTATACTCATCGTTTTTCCCAGTCATTCGGAGTAATAACATGCATATATTCAATATGATCTTTTAGATCCTTCATGGAAGTGTTTTTCATAACCATTTGGAGGATATTTTCCGTGAATGATTCTTTGAGACTTTCCCAATCAATGCCCGATCGAGTATTTGAAATGGGTACGAGAAGGTAGAGTTCAGATTTTCATTCTGGAGCGAGTGTCGAGTCATGAATGCTTGCATTTCGTACATAAACAGAAAAATCATCAGTGTATGCCTCCTCGCGTGCAATAGCATCAACAGATCTTTTATACTCCGGCGAGAATACAATATGATGGTGAGGTTCGTTTTTATAGAGTGTATCAAGTTCAAGATAGACCATGAATGTCGAACATGAGTATCCTTTTTTCTCAAGTTGTTTCGCGCTATACTTTTTTACGGTTTCTTTCTGGAAGAGGGTGCTTACTCCATGTGAGAAATCAGCGTTCATAATAATGGTATCATGCATCTGTTCTCATTCATTCGTACGAACTCATCGTGCTTTTGTAGCATCTTGTACGATTTCAAGAACGGGAGTATTGAGTTTGAGATTTCCTCATTTTTTTACAAAAATATCAGCCATCACTTCACTAATTCGAGAGAGTCATCCCTCAACGTGCCATATTCCATAGCCATGTTCCAGGTAGGCAAGCATGGTAAAGGCTCAAGGACATACCCATGGAGACATTCCGAGATACTTTGATTGAAAGGAAAAAGCGAGTTTTATTTCATCATTTGTGAAATAGAAAGAAAGAACATCGTGTACGGTTTGTCCAATGGAAAAGTGGGGAATTCCTTTGATGAATGGAAGAGAGAGGAGATCGGTCCATGAAGAATATGGTTTCTCAAGACATCATTTGAGAGCTTGCCATCGAGCTGATTCGGTTTCCATATATTTTCTATCTCCTACCCCTTCTCAGGGAAAAACGGCTTCAATATTTTGAATCATCTTTTCTCGATCCCGAGAGAGTTCAAGCGTTTTTCCACTTGGAAAAGTGAGCTTATACATAGGATCAAGCTCAGAAATATTGAGATGCGCATGAATATCTTCTCCCGCAAGTTTAAAAACCGATTCGAGTGCTTCTGGATACATAAGAAAGGTTGGTCCAATATCATGGCGAAATCCGTTATGTTCGATGGTTCCATTTCTTCACCCGACAAAATTCTCTTTTTCATAGAGTGTGACGTTGTGTCATTGTTTTTGTAAAATGAGTGCTGCAGAAAGTCCACCAGGTCATGCTCCAATAATTCAAATATTCATACTATATAGTTTTTTAGAAGTAACAGTATTTTTATACTATCAAAACTTTTCTTTCCTGCAATGTTTCTTTTCTTGAAAAAGAAATATCTTTGGGTAGAGTAGGGTATATTTTTTCCTATGAAAACACTTTTTATCTTTCGACAAGATTTGCGCCTTCATGATAATAAAGGACTCCTTGAGGCAGTTCGTCATACAAAGCAGATTTTTCCTATATTCATCCTTGATTCTCATATTAGAAAGGAATTTGGCGAAAAGGATTCCAGATTTTGATTTATTCTTGAGGCTCTAGGGTATCTCGATAAGGAGCTTCAGAAGTACGGAGGACGACTTTCTGTCTATCAGGGAGATCCCGTTGATGTGGTTCAAAAATTGCTCGAAACAGAAAATATCGGTGCAATATATGCCAATCGTTCCTATTCTCCGTATGGGAAAAATCGAGATGCAATGATTGAGGAATCTGCCAAATCGAAGGGAATCTCCTATGCTCGAGTGAAAGATTTTTTATTGGTAGAACCTGGGGAAGTCGAGGTTCGGAAGGTCTTTACACCGTATTCAAAACTTTGGAGAAAACATATCGAATATAATTATGTATATGCAACTCCTATGACGCACGAATTGGAACATGACTTGTTTCAGTCGACTCAGTGGTATATTCCATCGAATAGGCGAGATATAAGGGAGGTATTTTGATTTCCAGCATTTCATCCGTATTGGACGATCCCTTTTGGTGAGAAGCGTCTTTCTATGAATTGGGATTCTTATGATGATACGAGAAATTTTCCATGAATCGATGGATCAACTCGGTTCTCTCCGTATATCCGATTTGGAGTTTTTTCAATACGTGAATTATTTCAGCAATTCAAGAATAATACAGTTATCATCAATGAGCTTGCTTGGAGGGAATTTTGGTACCATATAGCACATCACTTCCCAAATATCTATACCGAGGAATTTCAGGAGAAACGTCGAAATATTATTTGGGAGGAGCATCCATACAATTGGTCTCGTTTTCAGAATGCTGAAACGGGATATCCTCTCGTTGATGCAGCCATCCGACAACTTTATGAGACGAATTGGATGCATAATCGACTGCGCATGGTAGTGGCTTCATTTCTCACAAAAAATCTCTGAATTGATTGGAGAAAGGGTGAGAAATGGTTTCGGCAACACCTTATTGACTATGATGAGGCGGTGAATATAGGAAATTGGCAGTGGAGCGCTTCTGTCGGAGCGGATCCGAAACCAATTCGCATATTTAATCCACTCTTACAATCCGAACGATTTGATCCAGATGCTGTTTTTATAAAAAAATACATACCAGAGTTATCAGATTTTCAGCCAAAAGATATTCATTCACTCAATTTCTCTGGAAAATATATCCCTCCAATCGTCGACCAAAAATGAAGTGCACTCAGGGCCCGAGAGCGCTATAAAATATAGGAGAGAGGGAATAGGCTTTCTTTTGACATTTCCATTATTTTCCATAATATTCTCGCGTTTTACTCATGTGAATGTTTTTGTTGCTAGCTCCACAGTTTGCATGAGTAGCGAGCGTTTTTTCGCTCGATTATTTCGTACCCTATATTTTTCATGACCAAGACTCACGAACAAGATGATTATTATGCACACCTTAAAACCGACACAGATGGATCACACGATGGAGGAAAGAAACCACTCAAACTAAAAATAAAAGCAAAAAAGCCTCAAGATTCTGAAGGTGGTGATTTACCAGCTGAAACGCCGGTTTCAACTCCCGTTCGTGAAGAAGAAAAACCAAAGGCACGTCTTATTGCTCGTGAACCAATCGTTGCACGTCCAGTTGAAAAAAGAGAAGCTCCAGTAGCACATCAACCAAGACAACAACATTCCACTGATGAGAAGAAGAAAACTTCAGTATTTGATCGACCACAAACTCATTCCAATGAACCAAAAAAGAAATTTACTCCTATGATTTCTTTTAAAAAAGCAGAATCACAGGTAAAGGTTCTTGAGAATCGTCCGGTTATGCGAGTACAAGGTGAAAATGGAAATGCAAAACCTTCAAATAATAATCATCATGCACCATCTCATGAAAAGCGATTGCGTGATGATAGTAAGCCTATTTTCCAACGTGAAATAGCATTTGGAACACCAGTAAAAGATGGTACTGCTAAGAAGTGAAAGAAGGATAATAAAAAATGAGGTCCAAGCTTGGAAGATGGACGTTCTGGTCGTCGTGTAAAATTAATTGGATGAGTGGATGATGATGGAAATTTCCGTCGTTCTCATAAGATTGCGGAAAAGAAGAAAGAAAAATCAGTAGAGGATTTGAATCAAATTCTCGTAGACCGTACATGACAGGATGTTTCTATTCCAGAGGTTATTTCTGTAAAAGAATTTTCTGATAAGATTGGTATTCCGGTTGCAAAGATTATTGCAGAGCTCATGAAGAATGGAATGCTCGTAAATCTCAATGCTCCAATCGACTATGATACATGTTTCCTTATGGGGGAAACATTTGGAATCAAGATTATTCGTGAACTTTCTGATAAGGCATCTATTGGAGATCTTATGGAAGGGAATGTTGGTGAATTATTGAAGGAAGAAGATGTTGGTCAGATGGTAACACGATCTCCTATTATCAGTGTCATGGGACACGTAGATCATGGTAAGACATCAATCCTTGATTACATACGAAAGAGTGCCGTTGCTTCCACAGAAGCAGGATGAATTACACAAAAGATTGGTGCATATCAAGTAGAAAAACATGGAAAGAAGATTACATTTCTCGATACTCCAGGACACGAAGCCTTTACTATTATGCGTGCACGATGAGCGAAGCTTACTGATATTGCGGTAATCGTTGTGGCAGCGGATGAAGGTATGAAACCTCAAACAATTGAATCTATTAATCATGCAAAGGCGGCTGAAGTTCCAGTAATCGTTGCAATCAATAAGATGGATAAGCCAGGTGCAAATCCTGATCTTATCAAAGGACAACTTTCTGAACAATGACTTCAACCAGAAGACTGGGGAGGAACAACGGTAGTAGTTCCAGTATCAGCACATACAGGACTTGGAATGGATACACTTCTTGAGATGATTATTCTTCAAGCAGAACTCCTTGAACTTAAGGCGAATCCAAATCGTAATGCGGTAGCAACCGTGATTGAAGCTCGTCTCGATCAAAAGCTTGGTTCAGTAGCAACAATCCTCGTAAATGGAGGAACCCTTCGTAAGGGGGATAACATTGTTTGTGCAACTTCTTTTGGTAAGGTTCGTACATTGAAGGATTTTAAGGGGAAGAATCTTGAGGAAGCAGGTCCATGAGTTCCTGTGCAAATTACAGGACTTTCGGGCGTAGTAGCCGGGGGTGATATTCTTCAAGCAGTGGCTACTCAGGAAGCAGCGACAGAACGTGCGAAGGAGTTCAGCCTTGCAAAGAGTAAACATTCTATTCATGCATTTGAAGGAGCATCTCTTAATATGCTTATGTCACGTATTAAGAGTGGTGCACTCAAGCAATTAAAGGTAGTACTCAAGTGTGATTCAAATGGTTCATTGGAAGCATTAAAGGCCGCATTGGGCAAGCTCTCAACAACAGAAACACAAGTAACATTCCTCCATGCTTGAGTGGGTGATATCAATCAGTCTGATGTTATTATGGCTGGTACGTCCCAAGCCCTCCTTATTGCCTATAATGTTGGTGTTATTCAGACAGCAAAGAGCATGCTCATGAACTCAAAAATTGAATTCATTGATAAAAAGGTAATCTATCATATCCTTGAAAAGGTAGAAGCGATTATTACGGGAATGATTGATATTCGATATGAAGAACTCGAACTTGGTACTGCTCAGGTGAAGGCAATCTTTTATACGAAGAAATGAGGTGCTATGATGATTATTGGTCTCGGGGTAACAAGTGGAAAACTTGAGAATCGTGCAAAGATTCGTGTTATTCGAGATGGAAAGAAGGTGGGTTCTGGAGAAATTGCAAACCTTAAGATGGGTCCACTTGATGTAAACGAAGTATTAGAAGGGGATGATTGTGGTATTAATTTCAAATGAGAAGTGAAGATCGAAGAAGGTGATATCATCGAAGCATATAAAATGGTACAACGCAAATAAAAAAATCCCGAGATATCTCGGGATTTTTTCTAACTTGTACACAAAAGTAATACAAGTGAAGGCTATATAGAATATAATTTTCACTTGATTATAGAGAAAAAATAGGAAAAATGTAAAATCAATTTGCATTTCTTTCCTTTTTTCATACAATACGCGAGCTTATTTTCTTTATTCGGTACTAATCCGCAACAGTATGCCAAAAGATGACAAAATTGAAGTTGAAGGCGTAGTGCTTAAGGCGTTACCTTGAGCAATATTCGAAGTTCAACTCCCAGAGTCGTTTAGTAATATGGTTATTCGAGCGTATGTATCGGGGAAAATGCAGAAGCATATGATCCGTCTCATACCGTGAGATAATGTGGTGGTGGAGCTCACGCCATATGATCTCTCGCGATGAAGGATTACCTTCCGCAAACCTTCTGTTAAAAATAATCCTTCTTAATTATGAAAGTTCGTCCATCGGTTAAGAAAATCTGTGATAAATGTGTTATTATCCGTCGAAAGGGTATTATTCGCGTTATCTGCTCTTCTGAACCAAAACATAAACAGCGTCAAGGTTAATTTTATTTTCTTTTGTTATTACAAAGTCTATGGCTCGTATAGCTGGTGTTAATCTCCCAGACGGGAAACATGCTGAGATATCACTTATGTATATCTACGGTGTAGGTCGTCCTCTTGCTCAAAAGATTCTTGCAAAAGTAGGAATTGAAAAAACTCGCAAAATGTCATCTCTTTCTGAAGAAGAACTCGATAAGATTCGTGAAGAACTTAAAACGTATATTATTGAGGGTGATCTTCGTCGTGAAATCGCAGGAAACATTAAGCGTCTTCAAGAAATCGGTACTTACCGTGGATCTCGTCATAAGAAGCGTCTTCCAGTTCGTGGACAACGAACAAAGACAAACGCTCGTACTCGCAAGGGTAAGGCCGTTGCTATCGCTAATAAGAAGAAGTAATTATCACTTCTTCTTTGTACAATTTTTGCACCCCAAATTCAGTATCTAAAAGCAATTTTTCATTTCATTATTAAATTTGTATTTTATGGCCAAGGTTCTCAAACGTTCTAAGAAAACCCGTAAGAATATTCCAGAGGTAGTTGTATTTGTTACAGCAACTCTTAACAATACTCATGTTGTTGTATCTGATCTTGAAGGTCAAGTACTTACATGGGCTACGGGTGGTACTGCTGGATTTAAGGGTGCACGTGAAGCAACTCCTTATGCAGCACAGCTTACTAGTGAGCAAGCAGTTACAAAAGCAAAAACTCTTCACTCTGTTGAACGAGCAACTGTATATGTAAAGGGTATTGGTTCTGGTCGTGAGCAAGCAATTCGTGGTGTTGTTAACGCTGGAGTTGAACTTATCTCTATCTTCGATGTTACTCCAGTTCCACACAATGGTTGTCGTCGCAAAAAGCGTCGTAAGCTCTAGTCCGCTCTTAATAAACTTTTTCATTACTCTATTTATTTTCCACTATGCGATATATTGGACCGAAAGTAAAACTCTGTCGTCGTGAAGGATACAATCTCTTCGGAACAGAAAAATATAACATGAACGATCAGCCTAAAGCCCCACGTCGTGGAGGTAAGATGTCTGAATACGGTGTTCAGCTTCGTAAGAAGCAAGCTGCAAAGCGTATGTTTGGTATTTCTGAAAAGCAATTTGCACGTTACTATAAAGAAGCTATCCGTCGTAAGGGGGTAACTGGTGATAACATGCTTCAAATGCTTGAATGTCGTCTTGATACAGTTGTACTTCGCGCAAACTTCGCACGTACAATTATGCAAGCTCGTCAATTCGTAGGACATGCACACTTCCATGTAAATGGTAAAAAGAATAATATTCCTTCTTACCAAGTTCGTGTTGGTGATGTAATCAGTCTTAAAGAAAAGATGAAGGAATCTGCTATCTACAAGACTCTTGTTGAAGAATTTCAAGAATTTGCAAACAAGAATAAGAGTGCTACCGTAGCTTCTGCTAAGTGGCTCGAAGTTGATGCAAAGAACCTTACGATCAAAGTTGTTGCACTTCCAGAAAAAGGAGATTTTGATCAGATGATTGACATTCAGCGTATTATCGAATTTTACTCTAAATAGTCCGTCTCTCGTCTTTAATCTCATACCCTTTCCTCATTTATGCACATTATACATAATACCATCGGTGTTCCAAAGGTTCGTCATGAGAATCTTTCAACACACGAGGCTCGTTTTGTAATTGAACCGCTTCCAAGTGGATACGGTGTAACTCTCGGAAATTCTCTTCGTCGTGTTATGCTTTCTTCTGTTCCAGGAGCACGTGTAACTGGAGTGAAGATTCAAGGAGCGTCACATGAATATATGACCCTTCCAGGAGTTCGAGAATCAGTTCTTGATATTATGCTCAATCTTAAGTCTCTTATTGTTGAGAAAAAAGATGCTGGAATCGAATGGATTCAACTCAAAAAAAAGAAAGCTGGTATCGTTACTGCTGCTGACATTACAGCACCAGCTGGAATTACAATTATTAATCCTGATCTCTACATTACAAGTATTGATGATGGATTCTCAATCGAAATGGAAATCCGTATCGAACGAAATGTTGGTTATGCAAGTATTGAAGACCTTAAGAAAATCGAAGAAGATCCACAAGTACTTTTAATAGATGCAAATTTCTCTCCCGTACAAAATGTAAAATACGATGTAGCGAGTACACGTTATGGAGAAATCACTAATCTTGATTCACTTGAAATTAGTATTAAGACAAATGGAGTAATGTCACCAAATGACGTTCTTCGTTTCTCTGGAAAAATGCTTGAATCATACTTTGCTCTCTTCAATGATGAGGCACTCCAAGTTGGAGGTGAATTCATTGCTGATATCAAGCAAGTAATCGAAAAGGAAAAGCAAGAAGTAAAGAGTGAGCTCGAAAAAGAAACATATACTCCAATTGAGATTATGGGACTTTCTCCTCGAACACTCAATGCTCTTGTGAACGGAGATATTTTCTCTATTGAACAACTTACAAAGTGTACAGAAGCGAAGCTTTCATCTATTAAATGATTTGGTAAGAAAGCTATGACAGAAGTTCGTGATGCTCTCCGTGCTCGAAGCCTCAAGCTTCTCGGAGACGACTAATAATGCCACCTCAAAACCCCTCATGATATATAAGAAGATCCAAACATGGCGGAAACGCTTATATGGATTGAGGTTCACAATTTTACAAAATTTTTAATTTTCTTTTATGCGACATCGAGTTAAGAAACATCTGCATTTCAAGAAGCGTGATTGTGCTCACCGAAACGCTATTCTTCGCAATCTTCTTACAAGCTTTTTCACTCATGGTGGACTTGTAACAACAGAGAAGAAGGCGGTAGTGCTTTCAGGTCTTGTCGATCGTGTTATTAATGTTGCTAATTCTCAAAAAGAGGAATTCAACAAAGTTCGTGCGATTGCTCAAAATGTTTTTACAAAAGAAGCAGGAGTTCGAGCTATGCAGATTGCAGCTGAATACAAGGACGTTAAAAGCGGGTTTACACGCATCACTCCGATTAAATATCGTGATGGTGATTCTGCGAAGCTCGTAAAAATTGAGCTCGTTTAATCCATTTTTACTTTTGAATTTTTATGAAAACGATTTTTGCCAAACAAATTCGTGGAAACGAACGCAAATGGTATGTAGTAGATGCGAAGGGTAAGAACCTTGGACGTCTTGCAACTCAAATTGCTCGTGTTATCTCTGGACGTAATCGTGTTGATTATACTCCTCACGTAGATAATGGAGCATATGTTATTGTTCTCAATTCTGGAGCTGTTGCAGTTACAGGTACTAAGGAAATGACAAAACTCTATCGAACACACTCTCAATTTATGGGTGGTTTGAAGGAAACTTCTCTTGCTAAAATGCGTGAAACACATCCAACTCGCATTCTTCAACATGCTATTTCTGGAATGCTTCCAAAGAACCGTCTTCATGATGGTATGCTCGATCGTCTTAAGCTCGTAACTGGTGAAGTTCATCAGTTTGAAGCTCAGAAACCTGAAATCCTTAGTATATAATCCGTAATTCATTATGGCTAGCAATAAATATTTTTATGCCGTTGGACGTCGTAAAACTGCAGTAGCACAAGTTAGACTTTTTTCTGGAAAAGGTGACTCTACTATTAATGGACTTCCATTCGATGCATATATCAAGCGTGCTGATCTCTTCCAAACTCTTTTTTCACCTCTTAAGGTAGCGGGAGTTGCAGAAGGATATCACTTCGACGTTACTGTTGAAGGTTCAGGTGAAAGCGCACAAATTCAAGCTATACGTCACGCTCTTTCACGAGCTCTCGTAATTGCTGATGAGAACCTCAAGAAGGCTCTTAAGGGTGCTGGATTCCTCTCTCGTGATTCACGACAGGTTGAACGTAAGAAGCCAGGTCTTCATAAGGCACGTAAGGGTCCATCTTGGTCAAAGCGTTAATTTTATCCAGATATTTTCATTTATTTTTCCGTTATGCCTACAATTAATCAACTTGTTCGTAAGAAGCGTAAGGATCCTACTCGTAAGAGTAAGTCTCCAGCTCTTCAAGTAAACCGAAACTCTTTGAAGAAGGAAAATACACCACTCGCATGTCCACAACGTCGTGGAGTATGTCTTAAGGTGTATACAAGCACTCCAAAGAAGCCTAACTCTGCTCTTCGTAAAGTTGCAAAGGTTCGTCTTACGAACGGTTATGAAGTTATTTCATATATCGGAGGTGAAGGACATAATCTCCAAGAACACTCTTTAGTAATGCTCCGTGGAGGTCGTGTTAAGGATCTTCCAGGTGTACGTTACCATATTGTCCGCGGTGTTCTCGATTGTCAAGGTGTTGATAAGCGAGGTCAAGGACGTTCTCTTTACGGTACTAAGAGACCGAAAGCCGCTAAGAAATAGTATTTTTAATTCATTCCTAAAATTTTCTTATGAGTACAAAAGGAAGTGTGTCATTTGTGACTCGAAACGAGCGTGTTGGAAAGTTTGTGAACTATGTGATGAAAGATGGAAAGAAAACACTCGCATACAAAATTCTCAACAATGCATTCGATATTCTTCGTGAGAAAGGATATACAAATCCAGAAGATATTTTCGACAAAGCTCTCGACAACACTATGCCAAAGATTGAATGTCGTCCAAAGCGTGTAGGTGGAGCTATCTACCAAGTACCAATGGAAGTTAAGCCAGGACGTTCTCTTGCGCTTGCTTGTCGTTGGATTCTCGCTGCTGCTCGTTCTAAGAGTGGTAAAGACTTCGCTTATTTTCTTGCACAAGAACTTATTGATGCTGCTAGTGAAACTGGTACAGCTATCAAGAAAAAGCTTGATGTATATAAGATGGCTGAAGCAAACAAGGCATTCGCTCGATTTGCAAACATGAAGTAATAATTTCTCATTTAATTATAATCTAATCTCTCTCATATGGCTCATAAAAAAGCGATGGGTTCGACCGCCAATGGTCGTGATAGCGTTGCGAAACGTCTTGGTGTCAAGGCATATGGTGAACAACCAGTAATTGCCGGGAACATCATCGTTCGTCAGAAGGGAAACAAATTCTGGCCAGGAGAAGGAGTTGAGCAAGGAGCTGATTTTACTCTCTTCGCAGTTCGTGATGGTGTAGTAAAGTTCGTTGAAAAGCGCCGAGTTCGCTTCGACGGTCGTGTATATCGTGATATTTATGTTCACGTTGTATAGTCTTCGTTAATTTGTTTTTAATAAAAAATCCCGAGATATCTCGGGATTTTTTTAGTGATTATTTTTTGATTTTACAGAAGGCTTTTTCATTGTCAGTGTATCGCTCTTTCCATTCTTCTGGATTTCCGTAATCTGCGAAATCTTTATACCAAGGATGTGTAAATTTTGGATGACTGGATGCTTTTAATGGGCACCAGTAACGTTCTGTTCGTGCACCGATTTCTACCGCATAAGCAAATAATCAATTCACATAGCTACAATAGAGGCAATTTATCTTTTGAAACCAGTTTAAGTAGTCAAGAAATCGACGCTCATATATGATGAATTCACTTCTTTTTACGTAGGGTATTCTATAAAGTGTAAATGCACTGTATTGATAGATGGTGAGGAATACATCAAGAACGATTGCAGGTACAATCATCATGTATATAAATGGTATAGAGAGGAGGTGTCGAATAGGGGCATTAAAGATCATTCGGATGAAAGATTCTTTAAATGACTTATTTCTTTTTTGTATCTCTTCAAGAAAGATGACCTTCTTTTTTTGAACGGAGAATCCATATTTCTCAGAAAGGGCGCCATATTCTTTTCGAAGATCTTCTTTTAATGCTTCAAAGCGCTCGAGAAGTTCTGTAATTTTATCGTGCATAGTATGTTGTTATAGGGATATATTCTATTGATATTATACCTTCTTGCAAATAGTGTATTTTATACAAAGACAAATCACATCAATAAAAGTGTCATAGATCAGAGTAGTATCCATTCTTTTAGAGGGTATCGCTTCCTAAGAATCAATGCCATACAGACAATGGTTGCAATATTCTGCGACAGGAGAAGGATATTTACGATGTTAGCGGGAAGGAATTTATATGAAAAAAACCATGTTATGCCTGCAATTGCGAGAAGTATTCAGAGTGCGATTTTTATTTTCGTTATATCAGCGAGAATTGCAGTTATTTTAGGTTTTTCCTTGTATAGGTATGTAATAATCGCAAAGACGGTAATAAGTCACTCCAATACTACTAAAGTAGCAAGAGGGGAAAGAAGAGAGTTCTTTATGATATAGGTAGACGTCCCAGAATACAACATCCATGAAATACCCGTAAGAACTGGAAAGAGGAGCTTATCTCCGCGTATCTTCTTTTCGCTTCGTGTATCCCAGACAAGATATCCAATTCCGATGATAAATAGAATACCAAGGATAGTCTTCATAGGCGAAAGAACTTCATTTCCTCAATAGAGGAATATATTCCAGAAAAAGAGGAGAACAATATAGCTATTTCCTATGAGCATTGTAAGGGTGGGTCATGATTTCTCAATGCCCGAAAAAAGAGAGTAGATTCCAATATATCATGCAATTCCTCAAATCAGAAGAATTGCTATATGAAGAATAGAGGAGAGATGTATTGCACCTATTCAGAAAATAATAAGTAAACAAATTCCAATAAGGAGATTGATACCATATTGTACCGCAATGAGTTGATATTTGGATCCTACTTCGTTTTCTTTTGCAGAAAATGCATTAAAAAGCCCATAACTCAAGGAAGATATTCCTATAAGAATAGCCCAGATAAGTTCATTATACATTTTCTTCTTTTTCTCAATTCCCAGTAACTACCTTCGCATGACGAAGTACTTTATCATTGAGTGTATATC
>SSGK01000025.1 GCA_008015855.1 Candidatus Altimarinota bacterium
ATATGATGCATATTTTATTGATTGCCACTCAACAGAATCTCAGGAATTATCTCTTTTTCGTTCAATCATTACCAGATTTCATTGCTTATCAAGAGCTAATAAATCGAGTCGTTTATTGCTCGGTAAAACATATTCTTTTTGAATAATTAATAATTCCTCTTCAAGAATAATTGGGTATTTTTCAACCCATTCTTGAATATCGTAGCGCTCCTTTAGGTTTTGATTAGAGAAAGTTGTAGATCTCAACGGGATTATATTTTTATTCTTAACATCAATTTTATACATATAATATTACTGGATTATATAGAGAACACCGAGGAATATATAGGAGAGAAAACCCCAGAGGGTCATAGTTTCATTTGTTTTTCGCAGGTGGATGCGGTATGATATGGTTATTGGGATAAGTCCAAGTATCATGAGAATGAACATGCCCATTGCAGCACCGATACTTCCTGAGAAGAGGAGGTATACTCCATAGAAGAAACTTCCGATGAATATGATGAGTCCGATAATGTAGAGGAAAAAATTTCCGAGGGTTCCTTTCATAGGGGCGGTAAGGTTATGAAGATATCTTCTTGAGAAGTGCTTGGTAAACATGTTCTGCCGTTTTTATATCATACTTGCAGTGGAGATATGAACGAATATTATCCATATTATTATCAAAATCTTCGATCGATATCAGGCATTGCTTCAGGGTGTGTCATAGATAAGAATGATAAGCAAATAAAATCCCTCCATGCGGTGTGCAGGGAGGGATTATCAAATACGATAAAAAATCCTACAGTACCGCGAGGAAGGAAGTTGTTATGTCCGTTACAAGTTGTGCGACCATAGTTGGTTGTTAATAACGATGTATCTATGGTATACTTTTTTTGTAGTTTGGCAAATTTTTGGAAAAAAGAAAAAAGCAGCCATTGTGTGACTGCTTTTCTGATTGCCCGTGGAAACTCAGGCGTACCGAGCTTCCATCGGAATATGGACAAGGCGATTGGTCAACTTTTCGAGAAAAGTAACCGCATCACCTTCGAGGCGAACATAGCGCTTCGCAAATTCGATGATTTTTGCTGCCATCGTGAGATGACAAGTGCAGATACCACGAGCGCGTGCATGATTGACGAGTGCTTCCACATTCGTCATTGTCAGTCGACTGACGCTCCGACACGTTCGATGGATGAACCGGAAAATCGGATCATTACTTTTGCGGCGTTTTTTTCGAGCCATTTATTATCCCCTCGTTTCATCCCTGTCCGTACCAGGGGGAGAAACAGATTGATCGGTTTGTACGGATAAAGGAGGATTATTCCTTTTTTGACTTCTTTGTCAAATAAATTATGCAACCACTTCTACTGATTCGATAATGATATCATCACGAGGAACATCATCATGTCCAGCACGACGAGTCGTTGGAACGCGTTCGATAGCATCGACCACTTCCATTCCTTCTGTAACCTTTCAAAATACCGCATAGCCCCATCCCATCCCACTCGGTCGAGTGAAATCAAGAAAATCATTATCAACCGTATTGATAAAAAATTGACTCGTTGCCGAATGTGGATCATTCGTTCGTGCCATTGCAATGGTTCCGCGGGTATTTTTGAGTCCATTGGCTCCTTCGTGCTCAATCGGGTGATGTCATTTTTTATCGATCATTCCTGGCTCAAGTCATCCTCATTGAATCATAAAACCCTTCATAACACGATGAAAAAGGGTTCCACTATAAAATCCTTCTGTTACGTATCGGAGGAAGTTTGTAACCGTATTGGGAGCAAGGGTATCATCGAGCTCAAGAGTGATAGCTCCGAGATTTGTATTCATTCGTACTGTTTTCATAAAAAGAAAAAAAGAAATAAATCTGGCACGAGTATATGGGGAGTCGATTTTCTCGCAAATAAAAAACGAGCGAGAGCTCGTTTTTTATTATTTTGTTCCACTCGATTCGATATCCTTGAGGAAATTATCCCATGTTGCATCATCTGTTTCAGTGGTTGTCTTACATTTTCCTCCATAGAGGTAAGTGGCATTATCATTATACATTGCATCCTTACTTTCGTAGGTTTTTGGAGCTGGCTTATAAAGAGTTATCATTGTACCGTTCATCATTTCTTGATTTGCTGGTTGGCCACATACGTAGTTAACAGTTGTGGTGGTAGTTTCTTTACATTTTCCTCCATAGAGATAGGAAGCTCATTCCTTATACATTGCATCCTTGCTTTCATACGTTTTTGGAGCTGGCATCATCTGGATACATGCAAACCCTTCTTTACAGGCAGGCATTGGAGGCTGTGCACATACATACGATGACATATTTGTATTACTTGGCTTCTTTTCTTCCATGAAATCATCCATAAATCCTTCCATGAAATCATCAGAGAATACATCCCAATTCGTAGTGCTTACTCCAGTATCAAAGTTCCAATCTCCGAAATCAGCCCAATCCCGGCTATTCATAAGTCCATCTCCATCGATGTCATCATCCGTAGCATCAGATTTTCCGTCTCCATCGATATCTCCAGAGAATCCAAGTCCCCAGCTGGTTGTATCAAGAGAATCACTCGTTCCATCATTATCATCATCTGTATCTTTGGTATTTAACTGCATGTCTCCATCACTGTCAGTATCTTTCATATTCGCAACACTGTCCCCATCGATATCAGCATCTTGAGTATTTAATTTTCCATCTCCATCGATATCAGACTGTGTTCCAAGTCCCGTTACACTCTGATCTTTTGAATCTACTTTCATGTCATTATCATCATCTTTGTCGGTACCATTTTGTTGACCATCACAGTCGATATCGCTATCCCAAATATTTGGAATCGTATCACCATCGATATCAGCATCCTTCATATTTAAAACACCATCTCCGTCGATATCAGTTTTTGTTCCAAGTCCATTTCGGATCTTGTCTTTTGTATTTGCGATACCATCCGCATCAGTGTCTTTATCTTTCAGATTTGCGGTTCCATCACCATCCATATCAGTATCGAGCGCATTACATACACCATCTCCATCGATATCGATATCAATCGCATTTTTTATATTATCTCCATCAATATCCCCATCGATACTATTTTTCTGACCATCCCCATCTACGTCTGTATCGATACTATTTTTCTGACCATCATTATCGATATCCCAGTCGAGATAATTCGGAGTTCCATCATTATCCGTGTCAGTATTAATATTTTCCCAGGTTTCCATCCAAACCGATTGGATGGTTGACTGTGTCTTCTTAAGAATATTCTTCTGAAGATCATTTACAATACTGGTATAATCTGTTGTTACTGCAGATACGGAGCTACTCGTCATAATTAGTGCAGAGAGTACGAGTATGCTCAAAAATTTCTTCATCATACAAGAGAAAGAAAGAGAATAAGTAATTGTAGTATAGGTGGTTCAAAAACTTTGTAAAAAGAAAGCATCTTGCTCCTCTCTTTTTATATTTTTCAATATTTTTTTCTATATGCGAGAAAATATCATGGTTTCACTTGTATTTTAGAGGCTTTTTCATAGTATGACGCTAATACTTTTTTCTTTCATTTTTATGAAAAATATTTTTCTTGTTCTCGTATGTATTTTGTCTATTCAGTCTGTTTTTGCTGCAGATCTCGTTGTTCCAGGAGTTGATACTTCAAAGGGAATTGGTGCTGGTGATGTAAAGTACAATGCTGATGGTTCTATGGGGGTTGGTGATATGAAGTATGATAAAAATGGTGCATCAGCTGGAAATGTAGCAGTTGATAAGGACAATGCAAAGGCTGGAAATCTCGTTGCAAGTGGGGGTATGAATCCAGAACTCACTCCTCTTAAAAATGCTCCAACGAGTGGTTCTGCTACTCCAACAACTACAAAGGTTTCTGGTTCTACAACAGCTGCACCAGTGGTGGCAGGAACTACTACCAAGTCTGGAGTGGTTCTCGCTAATTCAGATATGACAAAAACAAAGACTGGACCAGAAGAGACGCTTCTTATGATTTTTGCAGGAATTATCGGAGCACTTATGTTCTTCCGTCTTCGTCAAAAAGAATCAGTATAAGTAGTGTAATTCGAAAATCCCTTCAAGAATTTCTTGAAGGGATTTTTTTGTATAAAAAAGCCCAGAACACGCATGTTCTGGGAAAACCCGAATCACACTTCTTGCAACAGGGAGGGAAGCAAGACTTTGGCAGCGGATTGGGCGAACGCTCCGGGCTCCATCTCCGTACAACGGGGAAGAGGAGGAACTTTTTATATAGTAAGTATTATTTTTAATAATGCAAGTTTATTATGCATATGTATCGACTCTCCTTCATTTTGCCGCCTCTCCTGATTCCTGGACTTGTCTATTTTGCTCTGCTTGTCGAACGGCATTCTCTGCGATGGCTTGTGTTTGTGCTTGGACTCATTCTGCTTGTTTTGCATTCTCTGCTCGTTCCGTAGCAGCTTTTTGTTGATTTTCTCGTTGCACCGTTCCTTCATTTGCACGAGTCATTTGTGAATATACGTGGGCACCACTTTCGATTTTCATAGTAGGAAGTATACTTATATTATTGGGGAGTATATTTTCCCTATACATGAGGTCAAGAGAATAAAATCTTGACTTTTTTATTTCTTCCGATACATTGAAAAATACCCTCTCAATAGTGGGCAGGGAGTAAATAAAAGAAGGGAATCACTATGTCGGTAAATGGCGTATGGAAGGGTGATAAACCGGTACATGGCTTTAATCCCGGTTTCAAGGGAATGCCAGGACATGTTCATCATCCGAAACAACGGGAGCAAGGAATTGCTCCACAGGAAACGCAAACTCCTCCGGCAACATCGAAAGTGCCGTTGAGTGGGGAAAAGCCTGTGCACATCGACACAACTGCGTAACGACTCCTCGGGTTTATCATCCTGAGAGAGCATCCAAAAGAAAAGGACGGCCATAAGCACGTCCTTTTTTATGTATTCTCAAGCCATGTATCGATTTTTTTCTTCACCCCTATGAGAACATCTTTCTCGAAGGCGGCAAGTTCATCAGGATTAAATCGAGAGAGCACCAAATCACTCACATCATATCGCGCATCTCGACCGATTCCTATTTTTACTCGAGCAATAGCATCGGTTCCGAGGTGTTCGATAATTGATTTAATTCCTCGCTGTCATCCATGGCTTCATTTTTCACGGAAGCGCACTTTCCCAAATTCCATATCAAGATCATCGGAGAGGATAAGGATATGTTCTTTTGGGATTTTATAGAAATTTACCAAGAGGCTGACACTTTCTCCTGAGAGATTCATATATGTAAGAGGTTTTAGGAGGAGTATCTTTTCTCATTGATACATTCATTCACTGATAACCCCTTTGAATTTAGAATCCTTCCATTCTTCGAAATTCCAATCATTTTGAAGTGCTTCAATCGCGATAAATCCCGCATTATGGCGGGTTTTATCATAGTTTTGTCCAGGATTTCAGAGTCCGATAATAAGGTGCATAATTATATTCCTATAAGGGTGATAATATCATTTTTTCGTTTGTATTCAAGAGGGGTTACTATTTCATTGTGCGAGTATGGATCGATGATATTCCAAGTATTATTATAACGGAATCAGATAGCTCGATGTCCGTGATTCGGATGATTTTTGGATCGCATAAATATATCCACAAACCGAATATGGAGTGGAATATGGGTAAATGTTTGAAATCGAGGAATTGTTTTTTTATAGAGCTTGAGAGATTCGAAGGCAGACTCTCCGCGCGGAATCTCGAGTCCGAGCTTCTTCCCGACAAAGTAGGCAGTTTGAGAACAGAGTGTTATTCCGGTTTTTGGATTGATACTTGGCTTTGGTATCGAAAATCCGTCGATACTTCCTGCTTCTGCGTGGATAACTCCTGGAGGAAGCTCAATAATATCACCATGTTTGAGTGTCAGAATTCGTCCTGTTTCTCTCCCATTCCAAGTCTGCTCGATACAATTTCCTCCATCAAAGGCACCATACGTTCCATTGATATTCACGGTTCTTTGTTCCGCAGGAATAATATCAAAGGGGGAAATCTGA
>SSGK01000028.1 GCA_008015855.1 Candidatus Altimarinota bacterium
ATAATCATCGTGCTTTTTCCATGAAGCAATGAGTGCTTCCTCATCACTGCTCGTATTTCAGTGTTCTATATCATTTCTTTCTTTTTCCCATTCAATAATGAATCCAAGTCCAATTCCGTTCGGGAATACTCGAAAGGTTTCCATTATTTCGTGCATAAGCTCCGTTGTATCATCTTTTTCATCGAAAACATTATAAAAGATATGTGACTCTTGGCGTACATTTATGAGTGATTTGTGAGAGGACTTATCATCATCTTTTATTTTATTTCCTATAACTGAGAGTTCTTCAGGGTGTACATATTTGAGAAAGTGTTCATTGAGTGAGTCAAAGTCTCATGCCTGAACCTTCTTTCTGAGTTCCTTCCAGTACAAGAGTGCGAGCTCCATATTTCTTCAGAAGGTAATCGCTTGGTAGCGTAAGAGATGAAAGAATTCACGTGATTCATCTTCATTGAGAAAGTTTCACTTTTTTTGAAGAAGTTGAAAACGCTCTTTCGCATAGGTTCTGACGGCATCATAGAGTTCTTCATTGAGCTCCTCAAGAATCTCTTGACTGCTTCCACCCAGTGTTTGTATTGCTTTGAGACGATCTTTTGCATCTCATCGAAAATAGTATTCTACCCAAAGTTCGGTAGCTTCCATGCGATTATTGTTATCAAGGATGGTGATATACTTTCTTGCTTCGTGTCGTATATTTGCATTCATTGCGCATTTTGCTAAAAGTACTAATATGCGACTGTTTTCTGTATAGGGATATGCTCCTTGTAATAATGAAAATGCCTCTTGTTCCTTTCCTATTTCCTGTAAGAGTTTAGCATATTCGATAACGATTCATTCTTTTTCTCTTTCAGTAAAGATGAGAGCTTCTTTGTTTTCTTGAATTTCTTTTTCATGGAGAAATTGCTCAATGAGCGAAAGTGCATTTTCAAAGTATCGTTCTGCTTTTTTCTTGTGAAAAATAGCTCTTTCATCCATTTCTGCATCCTTTCCGCGAGAAAGATTTTCTAGATTCTTTGCTTCCATCCAGTGTGCCAGTCATTGTATCTTTAGTATTCGAGGAATGCTTATATCATTTCGAGAATGGGTTCGAACCTCCTCCTCTACCTCATCGAGAAATGAGAGAAGATGAGAATTTTCTCATTCATAGGAAAGTTCATGAAGATTATGGGAAAAATTAGTGTATATTTCCATAATCCTATCGGGATTAAAAATACCAATTCTGCATATATTTTCCAATACATCTGGATCATCGGGATGACAGCATTCTGTAAGCATGCTGATTCAGAGATCATCAATTCAGTATTCTGTGGAAAAAGCACCAAGTACCTGTGCATCATTTTCAGTAATTGCTTGTTCTTTCAATTGATCAATGCTGCTATCAATTGCTACTTCATTCTTAAAAAGACAGCCAATCATGAATGTATATATCATAACATCCACATCATTCTGATGGGGGATATTTCCATGTCAGAATTGGATAATATATTCCATCTTTCGAAGAAACATTTGTCCATATTTTGTATAGAGTGTTCGCTGATAGTTACAAATAAATTGATAGAGTTCTCTCGGCATACTCTCAAGAGTTCCTTGAAGGTATTGATATGATTCAAATTCAGAATTAAGAGGTTCGAGAACATCTGGATCGACTATATCGAGTCGTTTAAGGATCCCTTCAATTTTTCCAATAATACGTTCATGTGAGAGTTGGGAAGTTCCTACGTGTTGCAAAAGAAATTGCATATGATCCGTGAATGTATCCGCAAAACTATTTTCCTCTTTTTCATAGGTGTATCCCATTTCTGTTGCTTGCTTTTTTGCAAAAAAATCAACGAGTTTACCAACATGATCCACACTGTGTGCTTCAAAAAAATCAACGAGAAATTCGTATCAACCATCCGTTCGCGAGAGTTCATCAATATAGTGGAGATAGTACTCAAGAGCTGAAAAATCAAGATATCAATAAATGAGTCGATGAAAGAGGAGGAGTTGTTCTGTAGTAAGGCGTTGATACTCTTCTTCAAATCTCTTTTCTTTCTGGAGGCTTTCATCTTCATTGAGGTGTTTTAGTACCTTTGCATTTCTTGTAAGTGCAGCCATAGTTACCGTATGCAATTGTTCCTCCATCTGCTTATCCAGTATATGTTCTCCTGGTTCTAAATGATACTGCGTTATACGATTATCAAGCGAAACAAAATCAGCGAGAGAGAGGACTCGTTTGAAAGAAAATATTGGATCGGGCGATGGAACGAGACTTGCATAGGTATTGTATGCTTGAAGTGCTCATTCTTCATTTTTAGCACGAAAATTGAGTACAATCAATGCTTCAATATAGTGAATATTCCTGTATTTCTCCCAATATGCCTGTACTTGAGGTATTGCCTTTATAGGATCTTCCGCATTCTCCATAAGCTCACAATATACTTGATGGCATGAATCATCTCCGAGCATTGCTCCTACTTCATAGTATTCGCTCGCACTTGTAAAATCTCAGAGAAAATGCGAATGAAAATCTCAAGCAAGTTCATAAAACTTTCTTTCTCTTTCATTTACATTCTTTCATTTTACATCGATTATTTTTTGAGCCCTTCAGAATAAAAAATCAAGCCCATCAATAATAAAAGAGATTTTTTCCTCATCTTCTTCGGGGGTATTATTGAGGCAAAAATTTGCTCATTCTAATAGCTCATTGAAATAGAGTGGATCAAATTCTCATGTTCTTTCGAGATAGTGTTTTCCAAGAAGGTATCATTTCTTGATGATGCTTTTTTCTCCTCAGGTAAATCACTTCTTGAGTATTTCGAGTGAGAGGAGCTTTGTAATACTAGCATCATGTTCAGGAAGAACATCATTTTGATTGTAAAAATCTCGCATTACTTTTTTCTGCATTCGAGGGGAACGACTTTTGAAGATACGAGCTTTTGGATGAAGGATGGCTTCACACATTCTCTGTACATCTTCCAGTATTTCTTCATTCGAGAGAATCCTTTCCCCCTCTTGATTTGATACAGGTGCCACGTGTTCATTGGATGATTGATGAAGATTTTCCATAGATGGAGTATTATTTTAATTCTTATACGGATTTAAAATGTATTGTCAATAAATATATATGAAAATAAAATGTGGAGAGAATTGCAACCGAGCATTTTTCCAATATAGTAGGGAGTACCTAACTTTTTTATATGCCTACTCGTCAAGAATTTACTGATAAGGTTCAAGAATACGTAAAAAGAATTAATGAACTTGCCGAACAGCAAGGGTATTCTGTTATGATGGCATATTTTATTGCTGGAACAGAGCGTGAATCGGATGATTTTATTATTGACTGGAGAAATATGAGTCTCAATGATAATCTCTATGCTATGAGTCGATGGACTCAGGACATTATGAATAACTTTGATGAAGATTCTGAAGGAGGGAAATTTGATAAAGGAATCCCTGATTTTGGTAAGTCATTCGAATAAAAAAATCCCCTTGCAAGGGGATTTTTTTATTTCTCTATGGTTCCAAAAAAGCGTTTATAGAGGGAGTTTAATTCTTCCTCATTTATCTCTTCTTTTGCATATTCCTGTTTTAAGAGGATATCAACCATGTTTCGTAGTATTGCTTGTTTTCATTTATTGTATTCATAGGGAATAAGCTCCTGAATGGTCTTTGCAAAGGCATTTTGTACTCCCATATTCTGAAAATATGATCGTATACCATCAATAATATCTTCTGATGTATATCGGTATTCTTCGAGAGGAATGGGGGCTGGAGTTACTTCTCTGAGAGGTAAATCATCCGAGTCTTGAACCGTTTTGCTCATGCGATAATATGCCATGAGTGTACTCCCTATAAAGAGAATAATTCCGCCTATCCAGATAAAAAATTGAAATGCATTTGATGGGGTAATTGTATCCCTTGTTGGTGCATCTGGAATGGTAGATGATTCCTTTTTTGATGTAAGAATCGTTCCTGTAACTGTATTACTGGTAATACTTCCAATATTGGCAGGTCCAATAATAAAAGTTCCTGATTGTTTTGGTGTTACTTTCAGAAGAAGGGTATATTCACTTTGGGATATACCATTTACAAAAGCCATTCGTGTACTCTCGGAATTTCCAAGAATTGAAAAATTATCAATCCCATTTATCAGAAGATTGTCTTTATTTTCAAACATATTTCCGGTTCCATTAATCGTCGCTTGAATGGTACATTCTTCTCAGATAGCAACCGTATCACAGGTGGTTTCAAGCGATAGGGAAGCAAATGTAAGGTGAGGGAGAGTGAGTGCTGTGAATAAAATAGGAAGTGATTTCATAGAAGAAAAATATGCTGGCATTCTATAAAATGATAGTTCTTTTGCAATCGATTTTTTTTGAAAAATCCCGCATGATGCGGGATTTTCTTATTGTTTTTTCCAGATAATTACATCTCATTTTCTTGTGCGGATAGTAAGGAGTCATTTTTGTATTTTATAACTCGCATTCTTGAGTTGCATCCGATCTTCCACCTTCATATTATCAGTCTGACAGAACATTTCTGTGCGTATAAGAACGGTATCGATAGTAGTTTTTGTATATTTAAAGTCTCCTGAGAAGGTGTTACAGAGTTTTCCAGAGAGGTGCTTTCCAGAGAAAGTAATCGTTCCAGGGCTAGTAATCTTTTTTCCATTCAGACTCACTATCGTCCATGATGACTGTGCAAGATTGATAGGTATTTCCTTTTTTTGGATAATTCTCTTAAGGCTGTATACGGGTGGATTCTTAGAAGTATCTTTTTTTACAGAAAGCGTATAAGTATATCCGGAAAGGTAGTTAAAACCTTGAATACTTCCAGTAAAGATACTCCATTTTTTCGTTTTCGTATTGTATTGTTCGGGACAGAGTTTCGTTTTTCCTTTTTCACAGAGTTTCTCTTCTCCACGGAGGGTTATAGTCTCGGTTGTGAGAGTTGGTTTCTTGATTTTTATCTCACTTGATACGAGTCATCCTGCATGAATCAAGTGTGGAGTAAGAAATAAGGCAAGAAAAAGAAGGGCTTTATACATAAATATAGGGGAGGAAGTATATGCATGTATCGTATCTATATTATACCGAATTACAAATTTATTCTGTCTCATGGAGAAGATACTTGAGTCCATCGGAAGTGGAAGCAAATGTTCGGAGTTTTTTTACAAGGGAGCGATAGGTAGTTGTTTTTGTCATCATGTGGTTTGATTTATGGCTCAATCCTGAACAATATACGGTAATATCTTTCTCTTCAAGAAATTGTATCATATGTTCTATAGCCTCCACTCCATCAATATCAATATCTCCCATGTGAGAAAAAGAGAGAAGAATATGTTGTTTTTTATCGAGTTTTTCTATCACTTCGATTGCATGTTCGGTATTGAGATAGTTGAGTCATCCACTAAACTTCATAAGGATAATATCGCCATCATTTTGTTCATGAATGTAGTGAACGAGTTGCATTTTCTTGTAGAGTTTGTTATTCCGAAAAATACTCACATTTGCTTCAGTATTTGTAACATTCTTGAGGAAGATAAGGAGGGTAATTACCGTTCCTATAAGAATACCGTATACAGGTTCTTCCACTACTGAAAAGAAAGTAACGATGATGGTGATAAGAAATGCCTTCTTTTCTATGAAAAAGAGGTGTTTTAAAAGGGTAATATCGATGAGTCAGAGGGCAATATTCATGAGAATCGCTGCAATAATCGGAAATGGGAGGTATTGAAAGTATCCATTAAATAAGAAAAAAGAGATGGCGAGTGTAAATATTGCAATGAGAAATGCGGATGTTTTATGGGTTGCACCACTTTTAATATTCAATGCAGTTCGTATAAATACAGCCGTTGCAGGGAGTCATCCGAAGATTCCTGATGCAATATTGGCACATCATAATCAGAAAACCTCTCGATCCTTATCAAAGCGTTTCTTTGTAATTTTCTCGGCGATTTTTGCTGATATGATGGTTTCGAGTATTGCAATGATAGCAATCACGAAAGCAGTCATGAATAATTCTTTTATCAATAAAATTCCTGCTGTGATATTTTGTATGTTGAGATTTGGAAACGGATTTTGCCAGAGTGAAAAGGCAAGATTCGGAAATTTATCCGAAAGAAGAAGTATGCTAGGGTAGTTCCCATTTTTTTCAAGAAGTCATATTCCAACACCTATCAGAGTGAGAACAATAACACTCGGAAATGCTGGGAAGAATATCCTTCCTAAGATAAGGAAAAGCAATCATCCCGTAAATGTTGCGAGTGCAGCAAGGTTTGTTTCAGAAATATGAACATACACCTCATAGAGCGAGAGGTATATTTCCTTATGGGTTGGTATATGGAGGGATGGATCATTGAGCCCAAGGGCTCCTGCTATCTGGCCCAATGCAATCGTAATTCCTACTGAAATCAGAAATCCATGAAGAACGGTCGAAGGAATGAGTGTGATATACTTTGTAATCCGGAATGCATATACGAGAAGCATGATAACTCCAGATACGATAGCAAGAAGGGGGAGAAGGTAGATTCCATTCTCTCAATGCGCTAATACGAATGAAAATAGAATGGAAGAGAGTGCTCCCGCCACGCCAAATACATTGTACTGGCTTGATGCAAAAATTGCTGAAAATATCCCTGCCCAAATTCCAGTGAGAAGTCATTGAAGCGGGGTTGCACCACTGGCAACTGCGAGGGATATAGAGAGTGGTATGTTTATCATTGCAACAGTGAGGCCACTCTTCCAATTATTCTTTAATAAAGAAAGTACATAAGAAGATTTCATATGAAAAAAACAGAGACAACCGTGATAATCGATTCTCTCCGAAAGTCAATAGAAATACAATATTTCTCTATTTTTGAACGGTACTCGTATAGGTATCACGAGTTTGTTCTATAATACGCACGAGTTGAGGGCTTGGTCCACGATAATTATTTGGACTCATGCCAATTTCTTTCATGATAGCGATTGTTTTCTGCCTATCGGTGTGGATCCATCCACCAAGTCATACCGAATTGAGAGTCATATAAAAGATATCCTCTTCTATATAACCTGGCACTGTTTCCATATCTCGATTCATAACAAATACATCACCATTTCAGCGAATGATATATGTATTATAGGCATCAACGTATTCATCTTTATAGCGAGTTCCAATAACGCATCAAGAAGCAGGATTATCAGAAATAGGCTTTACTGTAATTTCCAAGATATGTCCAAATGGATCACAGAGTAATCGATGGGGGAGTTTTTCTCGAAGATAGGTTACATTGAGCGGATGAATGTGACGAAAGATGGGTGCTTCTTTTTCTTGAGAAATCTGATTATGAACAAATCGCATAGAAGTATTTTTTTATTATGAAACTAAATATAGTAAAATGCAAGATAAAATCAAGAAGAGAAAAATATTTTTGACAATTGAATAAATAATCTATTATTACAAATAAAAGTTATTTTTAAAAATATGTCAATTAACGTTATAGAAGGAAGATTTTGATGAGAAAGAAATAAGGAGAGAGAAGTGTCGATTCCTCATATTGCATCTCAGGTTTGAGCAAGTGTCCATTCACTTTCTACTCTTTCATATGTCCCATGGGTAAAGACCGCTCTCCAACGAGTGGCAAAAAAGGATCCTATCTTTCGAGAATTTTTTGAGAATCTTTTTCGGATTCAGTCTGTTTCGATTCGAAGTGATGAGCCAGAGATTACACTTGCATCGATTATGAAGGTGACGGATCCAGATACGAGTGCCGAATGGGAACTGGATGTTGCAAATTTCATACGATTTGTCGATATCCCACCCCATGCACTGGCAGATGAAGAATTTACCGAATTTATGAGCAATCTCATGAATGTTGCCAATATTGCTATCGGACTTTCTGTGAGTGATAATGAAGATGATGAAGCGAGTCAGAACAGAACGCGCCATCTGAAAGAGGTTCCAGATTTTAGTCTCTCAAAACCATTTCTTGCACGATGGAATGGGAAGCAGTTTGTAGATGATTTCGAACTTGTTATCAATACAACCGATGTAGCAAATTCCCTCTATATTCATGCGAATCGTTTCAGGAATCCTCATGAAGCTCCGCTCTGGTATATGGCCCTCCATATGATTCTTCAATGATTGGAAGCGGGTATTGCCCCTGATTCTTCCGTTTCAGTTGAGATTACCCATTACCAGGATGACATTACGGATACTGTAGAGATGTCATTTTCAGAACTCATCGAACTTACCTATAATACGCTTATCTCTCTTTTTCCACTCTATGCAAATTATGGAGACAGATTTCAGGTATTAGTGAAGCTTCATACAAAGTATGTTGATAGTATGATCCTCCCACTCGATGAAATCCCGTATGATGAAGAAGACTAAATAAAATCCCCATTATGGGGATTTTATTATTGTTTCTTCCAGATGAAAGTATGATGATTCCTGCTTTTGATTGTGAGAGTATCTCATTCGATGGCAAGAGATGATCGAGTAATTTTTGAGAATGCATATTCAGCATCCATTACCGGTCATTCACAGTACATTTTTGTAGAGAAGATATGGCGTACAATCAGTGATTTTCCGAGTATATTGGATTGCCCATTCAATGTGTTACAAAATTTTGCATGCACTGTATTTTTACTAAATTCCAGAGTTACTCCGGTTATAGTTTTTCCATCAAAACTCACAAGATTCCATTTAGTATCCGTGAGGGTGTTTTTGAGAGAGGTCTTTTCAACTCCCTTATAACAAATTTTTGTGGGAATTCCATCGTGGATAATATCCTGACAGCCACTTTCTCCATTGTTTCTGATATCCATGATTTCAGCATCGAGTGCAAAT
>SSGK01000053.1 GCA_008015855.1 Candidatus Altimarinota bacterium
AAAACTTGCAACACAAAAATAAGAGGACTTGTCCTCTTATTTTTTTTCGATATACTCTCCGTATGCAACTGACAAAAACACTTCTGCATACAACGGATGTTTATATCAAGAAACTCGCCGAAGCAGGAATTCATACCATCGAAGACTTTTGTCTCCTTCTCCCCAGGGATTTTGAGGATAAAAGTGAAGTAAATACCTGCTTTTCTCATGTAAATATACAAGAAAAACAGGTAGTTCAATGTACGATTGAACTCCTTACAGAAGAAAAAACAAGAAACAAGAAACTACTTACAAAGGCAGTTTTAACTGACAGTCAAGGATTTCATAGTGAAGCTGTTTGGTTTAATCGTCGGATGATTGCCAATCAATTTCATACGGGAGATACGGTGCTTATTTTTTGAAAACCAAAATACGAATACGGGCGACTCTCCTTCCCATCTCCGGAGATTGAACATATTCGAGAAAATCGCAGAGAAATTCTTCCCGTTTACTCGGATATTAACTATATACCCGGAACATGGATTCGAGATAAGATGCTATTTTGTCGTCCTTTTCTCCGTGAGCTCAAGAGCTCACTTCCAGAAGAGATCCGTACAAAAAAATGATTCCGAAAATACTCCGAAAACATAGAAGCACTCCATTTTCCAAAGGATATTCCCGATTTCAATCGTGCAAGAGAAGAACTCTGATACGAAGAGCTCTATCAATTTCAGTATCGAGGACTCAGTAAGAAATATGAACTTGAGGCTGCCAGTGCATGACTCGCACCGATGGTTCCACTCGATGTTGATTTTATCAAATCAATTCTTGAAAAAATTCCCTACCCTCTGACAAATAAGCAGAAGATTGTTCTCTTTCAAATTCTCAAAGATATGGAACGACCTCATTCCATGGCGCGACTTCTCCAGTGAGACGTAGGAACGGGAAAAACCATTGTAGCCCTTATTGCTGCAATCAGTGCTATCAAAAAATCGGGAGTACAAGTTGCTGTCATGGCACCAACAGAGATTCTCGCACGACAACATTTTCTCTGAAATATCACATTTCTTGAATCATTCGGTATAAAAAGTGACCTACTCGTCGGATCACTCACTCCAAAACAGAAAAAGGAAGCTACCGCACGACTCGCCCTCTGAGAGACGGATATTATATTTGGAACTCACGCACTTATCCAGGATCATGTTCGATTCCATCGGTTATGATTTGTCGTCGTTGATGAACAACATCGATTCTGAGTAGAACAGCGAAAGGCACTTGAAGAATACTGTAGTAAACCCCAATCCGAAAACAATGATAGTCATATTCTTCCCCATCGGTTGAATATGTCAGCAACTCCTATTCCACGGACTCTGGCACTCACTCTCTATGGAGATCAGGATATTAGTGTGCTCGATGAGTATCCAGCATGACGCCTTCCGATTCACACCCGCGTTGTAAAAGAAGAACAACGAGTAGAGATGTATCGATTTATCGACGAACAGTTGAACGAATGACGTCAAGTATATTGGATTTCTCCACTCGTAGAAGAATCAGAAACCCTTGATATTGCGAGTGCGGTAAATATGCAAGAGATACTTATGGGGGTATTTCCACAAAGAACCATCTGACTCATTCATGGAAAAATGAGCGGAAAAGAAAAGGATTCTATTATGCAAGATTTCTATGAAAACAAGATTCATATCCTCTCTTCTACATCGGTTGTAGAAGTAGGAGTAAATAATCCGAATGCTACTATTATCTGTATTGAAGCTTCCGAACGTTTCTGACTTTCACAACTCCATCAGTTCCGATGACGTGTTGGACGTTGAAATCATCAGAGCTATTGTTATCTTTTTACAACCAAAGAGTACAAGAGCGAACGACTTCGTGCCATGGAACAGACGAATGATGGATTCGAACTGGCAGAGATTGATCTCGAACTTCGTGGCCCCGGTGAAGTCTATGGTGTACGTCAGTCTTGAGTTCCAGATCTCCACTTTGCAAGCCTTACTGATACCAATCTTATTGCTGAAATTCGTGCTGATATCGAAGAATGGATGAAACGCACTCTCTAATATATACCAAACTACTTATGTCGATTCAATCATACCTCTCATCCCTCAAACAATCAGGAATCGAACGAAAGATTCCAAATATTAGCGAGGCAAATGCTCTTTTTATTACCTCTCTCATTCGAGAAAAAAAACCAAAACACCTGCTTGAGATTGGGACGGCCAATGGATACTCTACCCTTTGCTTTGCTCAAACCCTCAAAGAAATATGAGAGGGAGATATCGTAACCATCGAACATACTCCGAGTGCTTTTGAAGAAGCAAAGACCCATTTTAGTGCATGTGATATGGATTCTTACATTGCTCCTCTTTTATGAGATGCACTCACTATCATACCAACCCTTCCAGATAGGAAGTATGATTTTATCTTTATTGATGCGATGAAAAAATCATATCTCGATTATTTTCTACTCATACAGACAAAACTTCAAAAACCTGCTACGATTGTTATCGATGATGTAAAGAAATTCCGACACAAAATGGAGAATCTCTATACCTATCTGGATGAGCATAGTATTCTCCACACTCTCCATGAAGTTGATGAAGATGATGCTACGATGGTAATAGTCGTCGAATAATTGACATATACATTATTATGTATTATAATAATGTATATGGAAAAATTACTGATTCATTCTTGAGATGCCACTGATGCGTTACAACTCCTTGGAAACATGGGGTTTAACCTCCATTTTGTGCAACAATTGGCTCGAACTGACGCCATTCAAGAACGAACGACTACATCTGATACCCTTCTCATCCATCGATATCGACTCAACGGAGCCCATCCATTTCATCCTCTCAAAGATAGAAAACTTCAAAAGTTTGTTGACTGGCTCCATGGAAAAACGCACCTCCTTACCACGAATTTCCCGAGCCCAAATGCACTCTGGAACTACTATTTCACTCTGAATAATCACCCAAAAAATATCTATGACCCCATCATGGAAGAATTAGAGATTCGACTCTACGATGCAAAATCAATCGATGAAATGGTCGATATCCTTGAGCGACTCCCTCTGAAATGAAAGATACAATCGCTCGATAAGAAAATAACCTACGACATTGCTCTTCTCGTAGACTGACTCCGAAAAATTGCAAAATGGCACGAACGGTGGAATGCTATGCATGAAGCAATATCTTCTGAGAATAAGATGCAGGGATTTCGTGAACGGGTAAAAAATCTTCTCGCGGGAAAGGAAGAATCCCCGAAAAAATCTCGCACGGATCAGATTCGAGAAAATATCGAACAGATGAAAACCCAAGTCCCAAATGTTATCAAATATACAACACGAGCTCACAACCTCAGAGCGCATGTAGGGAGAATACTCTCCCAGTATGACTGAAATGGAAAATACAAAGTTCCCCTTCCTCCGGAAGATCAGGAAAAAGTTATACAACTCTACACAACACTCTAAGATTTTAAGACAGAGACAGTTTGCAATACGGTGGAAAATTCATATAATTTCCTCCGTATTTTTCAAATACGTTCTCCTATTTTTTAAAATTACCACTATGGCGACACTCATCTCTACTGATGGAGAATTTACAAACAATATTGCAACCGGACTTACGCTCGTTGATTTCTGGGCTGAATGGTGTGGACCTTGCCAGATGATGCTTCCCCGCCTTGAAGAACTCGCAAGTAAAATCGAATGAAAGGCAAAAGTTATGAAACATAATGTGGACACTGATCCTCAAGTTCCTACTCAATTTCGTATCATGAGTATTCCTACTATTATCCTCTTTAAAGATGGTCAACCAGTAGAAAAATTCGTTGGTGTTCAAGATGTAGAATCTCTTGTTCAAGCAATTGAAAAGAATGCATAATAAAAGAGGGGTTCTCCCCCTCTTTTATTTTTTATAAAATCCCCCAGTTTTTGGGGGATTTTTTTAGTATACTGCTACCTTATTCACATTGTATTGTTCAAGGAATCGAGAAAGAAGTGGAGGTGGGTATGTAAAGGCACGACTTGAGTAATTGATAATTAACCCTGTTGTGAGTGTATCATATCCAGCATTCGCACGAACATAGGTGTGACATGCAATGATATGATCCGCATTTCCATACAAGCTTCCGTACACCTTGAGGATTGTTTGTGTTGGATTGGTAGTACATTTTCCCTGTGAATCAAGCACTCCCATTGGAGTCTTGATACGCCCGGTTTGTCCTGTAGATCCTGGGATTGCCATATATACTCCGGCAACACTCGTGACTCCTTCATCGATAACGATGTTTCCATTTCGAACAATGAACGCCCAACTCGAACGAGAATCATTCAAAATATTTTTATTAATGAAAAGATTTCCATCTTCTACAATGACGGTTTTTACACCAGAGAGAGTTAACTCACTATTAATAGTAAGGTTCCCCTTAATGGCATATACATCATTATAATCAGAGAGTGATAATCCAGAAGTATCAAAATCACCGAGTGAGTAGATAGTTGCATTTCCAACACGAGCTCGACTCGTAATAACACTAAGATTTGAAACAGCATCATTTACATTCGTTGATACACTCGTTGTTTGGGTTGTATTCGTAGATGATACCGTACTCGAAGATGTTGTACCAATAGCAGTGGTTGATGTAAAGTTCCCATTACTCACACTATCGATAAACCCTGATACTACTTCATTCGCGGTTGCAAATGTCACACGACGAAGATAGACACTTCCTCCGGCAGAATTTGAGACCATATTCTTTGAGACACGTACCTGAATTGGTGTACGAATTGCTTCTAGCTTCACTTCGACAGCACCATCAATGTATTGTCCACTTGGAAGACGACCCTGAAAACTATGAAGTGATCCACCAGTATAAAGAAGAACATCATTTACACCACGAGCCGTTCCTGTAAAGATATGTGTACCAAGATGGTCAGCCCATTGATATTTTACATAATCACCCTTTCCAAGAACCACATCAGCACCCATATAGTAACAATTTGAGTCATTTGGACCATTTACGGCATTGGTATTCGTTGTATAGATACATACACGAGCTCCGGAAAGACTTACAGGAATATCATATTTTGTCTTGAGGTGAAATATGATGCTATCAGCTTCCGTAAAGACACGCGTATTTTCACCGATAACTACTTGGTATTTATTGGCATCACAACGAAGAAGATTCGCAGGAGGAAGGAATGAACGAATTGAACTGGTAAATGGATCAATTACTGAAAGTGATGATGCATTGTTTGATGTATTACAATCAAAATCATGACTAAATGCACTCGTTGTAAATGCTACCGTTCGAGAAAGTCCTGGAAGATAGAGATACGTGCTCGTAATTGGATCAGCACCTGGAATGGTTACTGGGTCATTTGAGAGACGACAGTTTGAGTCACATCCAAGACGATTAGCATTTGGGCCTACATCACATTGTTCTCCTGGCTCGAGAATACCATTTCCACAGTATGGATTTGATGAACCCGTTGGACAGATATTACGATTTGCATTACAAGAATCATAGGTTGTATACGTACATGGAACTCCCCTATTTGCGGTTTGACATGCATTTGCATCAGCAAAGGCAGCACACATTTGAGTATTACTACTCATACATGTATAGTAGAGCCCACTTGTAGATCCTGAAGTTGTAATAGTTGTACTACATTGACCAGCTGGAGTTGTATTATCGAGTACTGATCCAGTAAGGATTACACCGTTTTGATCTTGGATAGCACATGATGGGGTAAATGTTGCATTCGCAGTTCCATACGTACAAGTTCGAGTATTTGATGTTCCATAGGTTGCTGTTGTGTCACCATCATAACAACGAATCTTATATTGATACGTGAGGGATCCTGTAAGATTTCGTCCACCACACGTAAGAGTCGTTGTAAGTGGTGATCCACCATTACGAACCGTAGCAGAAAGAGAATCACAACGAGGGCCAATCTCAACACGGATATTTGCTGGATCCGTATTATTAATTGGATTTACATCTCATGAATTAGAGAGGGTTACGATATTTGTGTACACTCCAGCAGGAATTGCTGTCGACGCAACAGCATTTACACGAACATCCGAAAATGATTGACCAACAGAGAGCGTACTGGTTGTTGTACAACGGAATGAACGATTTCCATTTCCAGTAATAGCACAGGTCCATGGTGATGGAGCATATACCGAACCAGAGATGGTAACATCATTGGGAAGAGTGTCTTCCACTACAGTTGTACCAGTAGCGGTTACAGCACCAAGATTCGTAACAGTATATGCATAGAGCATATTTCCACCCTGACTTACTACAAGGGCATCTTGTTCTTCATTTCCATAACGACCAGTGTTTCGATCGCGGAGACTTGAATCAAGTCCGTATCCAACTCGCTTTTTAATCATAAGATCAAATCGATCACTTGGAGTAATCACCACATCAGCAGGATTACAGTTATTTACCTTATAGAGACCAAGAGCTGGATCGAGTACAGCACCTTCATTTGGATCGCCAGGATTTGAGAGACACACAATA
>SSGK01000063.1 GCA_008015855.1 Candidatus Altimarinota bacterium
AGGAGTCATAACATAAACTGCATTTGGATCAGGAATCTCAAGTCACACCGTTCATTCATCCTGAAGAAGAAGGTGGTCTACATCAGTAATTCCAGAGAATGAAAGTCCATAGATATAATTTGATTTTTTGTTTGTCTCTATATCAGCAACGAGCATAAAACTTCGCTCCGATTCATTGATTTTATCATTTGAAAGTATGCGATATCCATATACTCATGGGATTCAACAGAGTGAAACGGTTCGAAAAGTAAGTGGATCTCGTTCCATCTTATCTCAAAGAAGTTCAATGAGAGATGTATCAAGGATTGTTCCCGTCTGAGTACTGAGACAGCTATCTTGTCATCAAGTTCATACCAGTGGAGTTGGATACACATTTGTCTCTGTATGGTAGGAACGAAGTCATGTGAGGACTTTCACCATATAGGAGATACGCGCACTATCCCGTGATTTTTTGAGATATTCTTGTCATTTCACTACCATAATAAGAGTGGCAAGAATCGCAATAATTCCAACCATCATCATAGTCTCAATAAGGGTAAATCCTTTTCTATTCATATCTAATGAGTAATTATAAAGACTAATATATAGGAAACTGGAAAATAAAAAAATAATCCGTCTTTACAACGGATTATTTCTCTTTTCAATTAAGAAAACTTAGTTCATACCACCAATAAGGTATACACCATAGTTTGCTGTTGCAGCAGCACTATTGTTTGATGATGTTGGAAGTGAAGCAGCAATACCCTTTTGTCCATTAATCATGAGGAGTGAATCAATTTGAGCTGAACTTGAACCAGTAGCTGAAGTAGCACCAGTTGTTGAGCTTTGAGAACTTTCTACACGAGCAACGATGAAGAATGCCTTATTTGAACTCGCTGTATCACCAGTGAAGTATCCATAAAGACCTTTTCCTGCAACACGTGAACCAGCAGCTCCTGACATAGAACATGGATCAACTACACGACCTGCAACTGGATCAGCAGGAACAAGACCTCCATTCAAGTTAGCTGCAATATCACCACCAGAACCAGAAGTATCACCAGCACAAGACCAAACACCGGCACCAGAACCAATAATTGGTTGATTTCCAGTATCTTGAAGATATGATTGAACTACTGTACGAAGTTGTCCAAGATGAGAGATACGTGCAGTATCACGAGACTTTTCAAGGTAACCACGCATCATTGGGAAGAGAGCAGCCGCTAGAACACCGATAATCGCAATAACGATCATAAGTTCAACGAGTGTAAACCCCTTGTTACTAGTCTTTACCATAAGTGAGAAAAATTAAAATATAAGTAAATGACAACGGTAATTATATACAGAATACAAAGAGTGAGAAATGTATCTATAGAGACATTTTTTATATTCTATGTATAATACGAAGAGTAGTGTAGCAGAATAAAAAAAATAAATCAAATTATTTTATATACAAATATTCTGTCAATAACCTATAATATTCGATTAAAAACAATAAAAAAACACTCTTTCGAGTGTTTTTTTATTTTATTATTTCATTTCTTCAGGGATTTCAGTAATCACCTCAGCAGGAGGAACATAATTTGGATCAAGGGCCTTAAGAGAAAGACCAATGCGCTTTGCTTCTGGATCGAATGTGATAATTCGAGCCTTAATCATTTCACCAACGTGAATCTTTTCTTCCATACTCTTTGCAACATCCGCAGGGATTTCAGAGAGATGAATAAGTCCAGAGATTCCACCGTCAAGCTCGAGGAATATACCAAATTGAGACATACGAAGTACTGGAGCTTCAATGATATCACCTACTTGATACTTCTCAGCAAGAACTTGCCAAGGATTTGCCTTAAGACGCTTCACAGAGAGTGAAATCTTCTCTTCTTCAATACCAATTACTTGAACCGTCATACGATCTCCAATACGAGCAAACTTATGAGGATTGTTTACATGTCCCCAATCAATTTCAGAAACGTGTACAAGACCTTCAATTCCATTGAATGTAACGAAGAGTCCATAAGTAAGGATTCCTGATACTACTCCTTCAACTACATCTCCAACCTTGAGACTCTTGAGAGCCACAGAACGTTGTTCTTCAACCGCAGCCTTTTCAGAGAAGATAATCTTCTTTCCGTTTTGATCTACATTGATAACGCGAACTTGGAATGGTTTTCCAACGAGTTTTTGAAGGTGCTCAAGAATACGTTCAGGATTTGCTCCTTCAACACGTGGATAGTGAATTGGAGTAAGTTGTGAAACTGGGATAAAACCCTTGATTCCATCGAGATCAATAAGAAGACCTCCCTTGTTTGCTTCATTTGGAACCACTGTAATGATTTCCTTTGTGTCAAAATTTGAGTGGAGCTTTTCGATAAGCTTCATTTGACTTGCCTTTCGAAGAGAAAGAAGAATCAAACCGCTATTTCGATCATCACCAATAATAATCGCTTCAACTACATCACCAGCACGAATCTCAGATGTATCTTCTGTAGAAGAGTGCATATGAGTACCAGTAATAATACCTGTAAATTGTCCATCAAGGTCAACAAGAATCATTTTTTGATTCGCAACCATTGCTGTACCACTTACAACTTCTCCAACACGATACGAATGAATCGCTGGAGCATCTTTGAGATCTTTTGCAAAATCTGCCATAAAACAAATAAAATTAAGAAATAAAATGGGGCGGCCAATGGGGCTCGAACCCACGACCTCCGGATTCACAGTCCGGCGTTCTAACCAACTAAACTATGGCCGCCACATCACAAACAATCCCTGTTACCAGGAAAAGTGAACAGATTGTATGAGAAAAAAGAGAAAAAGCAAAAAAAAATCCTGAGAAAATCAGGATTATTGAACGAGTACAACGACTTTTGGTTCTTTTCAGATAGAATGGAGTACCACATCTGTAATTTTTCGCTCCACAAAGGTTTTAAATGTATGTACATCCTTAAACTTCGAAAGATCAGAATGAAGAATATTTTTGAGAAGTGTATCGAGTTCGCGTTCGAGATTTGGAAAGTCACTCACCGGAGGGAGTCATACGGTTTCATACTGAATATGGTACCCTGATGATTTTTTAGAAATACCCACTGAAAGCACTCCATTCAATGCTATTTGATAGCGATCGTGCATCTCACGCTCTGTCGTAAATCCAACCATGTATCCATCAATGGTGGTAAGTCGATGTGGAATGAAGGTTCTCGTAAGATTACATGAATCCTTTGTAAATTCAAGAACCTGCCCATTCTTAAGAAGGAGAACTTTATCCTTTGTATACCCCATATCGTATGCATTTTTTGCATTTCCATGAAGCATATGCGGAAAACCATAGACTGGAACATAGTATTCCGGACGAATGAGGGAAATCATCTTTTTTGTATCCTCTTCACGAGCATGTCCTCCTGCATGAATTTCACTCTCCTTGTAATGAAATACACGCGGACCTTGTTGGGAAATAAGATCGAATAAGCTTTGTACCGCACGTTCATTTCCTGGAATCACTGATGAAGAGAAGATAATAATATCATCTGGCTTCAATGCTGTATCGTGTGATTCTCCGGTTACAATACGCATAAGAGCTGCGTAACGTTCACCCTGAGCCCCTGTACAACAGATGGTTACCTCACTGTCAGGAAGGTTATGAGCTTGTTCCATGGTAATAATGGTTCCCTCTTTCGGACGCACATATCCAAGCTTAATCGCAATATCGATATAGTTATTCATACTTCGTCCAAGAAGTACGACTTTTCGATTAAATTTCTCGGCTGTTGCAATAATGAGCATTACACGATCAATAATCGATGAAAATGTTGCAGTAATCACACGTCCGGTTGCTTTTGCGAATATATCTTCAATCGAATGAATTACCTCTGATTCAGAAATCGATGAACCCATAAGGTGTGCATTGGTAGAATCGGAAAGAAGGGCCCGAACTCATCGATTTCCAAAACTCTCAAGGAGTTCATAATTCGTGGAAGGACGATTTGGAAGTGGTGTTTTATCAAACTTCCAATCCCCTGTATGAATAAAGTTTCCAACTGGCGTCTCAATGAAAAGACCAACGGAATCTGGAATAGAGTGATCAACCGTAAATGGTGTAACCTGAAAATGCTTTCCAACACTCACTGGAACTCATCGAGTATATTCTGAAAGCTTTGGAAGTGGTGCATTCATCTCACCCTGCTTGAGCTTAATAAGCTCGTATGCCATAGGGGTTGCATAAACGGGAGTATTTCTTCCAAGTTGCTCGAGTGCATAATATACCCCTCCGATATGGTCAATATGACCGTGTGTAATACAAAGTCCTACTACCTTTTTTCAACGTGCATATGTAAGATCTGGAATACTTGAATTAATTCCATATTGATATTGATCGGGAAATTGTAATCCCATATCAACAATAAGAAGTTCATCTTCATATTCAAAAGCAACCGAGTTAAGTCCTACCTGTTCACATCATCCAAATGGAATAATTCGAAGGGTTCATTTTTCATGGTGACGAGCTTTTTCCTCAGTGTAGGCAAGGTGTTTTTTCAGTGCCTGTGTTGGAGTAAGGAATGGAAAAGATTTCTTAAGGCGCATCTTTTCGCTCACTACAAATCGCTCCCCCGGACGAATATGTTCTCGAATCTCTTTTCCTCATCGAAAAAAGTTTCGTGGCGAACGCGATGAATTATTTCTATTTTGCTGTGGTTTTTTTTGTATATTTTGTGACATAATTTGATATATAAATGGTAAAGGTTCTTTTATTGCTCAAGAACAACTGGCATAACCATAGGGGTTCGCCCAGTAAGAAGAAAGGCATGTTTTGTAATTTCACGACGTAAAATCTGAACGAGTTCAGATCGCTCTATTCGGGAATTTTCGAGAACTGATTTTTCATAGGTCATACGAATGCTCTTAATAAGCTCCTTATGAACTCGCATCATTTCGTGAGGGTGAACAAATCATCGACTATCGATGTAAATATGTCCAAGAATTGCTCTTTTCACATGGTCTTCTTCGATCACACAGGTAATAACTCCATTTTTTCCGAGCATTTTCCTATCCTCTAAGGCATACGATGCAACAATTCCTACACTCTTTTGATCGATATAGAACGTATCGAGCGTAAATGAGAGATCATGAATTCGGCATGAACCCTGTTCAAAAATAACAATGTTCCCCGGCTTTACAGAGGTCCCCGCAAGAATGTATTCATGTGGCATTTGTTGATTCTTTTCAAGAAAGAACTCGTTCTTTTTTGTAGAATTGGTTCCTGTATTTCAAAGAGCGAGAACATCGTGAAATATTCAATCCGTTGTCTCTATATCACACCCGAGTGGTGAAAGTCCTTTTTTGAGGACAATAGAACCAAATTTTCGCTCAAATACTTCCTCAGTAAATAATTCGAAGAATCGACATTTTTCAAGAATTGCCGTATCAAGTATTCTCGTACGAAGACTGTTAATTACATTTCTTGGTGCATATATCGGAGGATATTCAAGGGAATCAAGAATTAAAAGAATGGGTTCAATATATTTTGGTTCATCCATTAAAATCCAACCATTCACTCTTTCTTTTTCAGAAAAAACAAGACGAACATCTGGAAATGTAATGTATTCTTTTTCCTGTGTCGTAATACTATCAAATCCCGTATGAAACAAAAGTGTTGTATCTCATTGTCTCAAAAGAAACATGGGAGCAGTATTCTCAGAGGATGCAAGAAACACAAAACGTGTTACATCGTTTTCAGACGAAGGAAGAAATGTTTTCTTCATAGAAAGAAGGAGCTCTCAAAGAGGCGCCACATCCAATGCCTTCCCAAAATCATATTCCTTCATGGGCTTTTTTACCGGTTTCACTGATTTTTGTCCAAAGCCAGAGGAAGTACGAGAAGGACGAGTATTTTGTGCTGGGGTACTCTTCGGTGAATTTTTTTTATCGCCAGAAAAACCGAATGTAATATCATCCGTATTTCAAAAAATATGGCCAACCATAAATAACGTAATATAAATACTATAAAGTGAATCAATTGTGACAATATAACAAGCACAAAAAGAGAAATATGTTCTCTGTACTTAAAGAATGAATATAAAGCATGGATTATGCTTGTATAATTGACAACTCTCTCTCACTTCACTTGGATGAAGGAAGAAAGAGTCAACAACTATTACCGAAGTTGACGTGAAGTATATAAATTATTGAAAGGAAAACAAGTATTTTTTTAGAAAAATACGAACCTTTGTAGTATCCCAAAGATACCCATCAATCGTTTTTGGCTCAATAGCGTACTCTTTATTTACAAACTCTCATTTTTTAAAAATGTAGGTGCGGAGAAAATCATATTTCTTCTGGAGTATCTCACTCTTTTTTGCTTTTTCCTTAAATGTAGCATTATGAAACATATAGAATACAAATGATTCCGCAAAATCTTCATACTGATTGGTAATAGCATACCCTGATACAAAATCAGAAAGCTTCGACTCACGATATTTCTCATTTGAACTCTTCCAGCTAATGGCATAGAATTTTGCAGATATATCTGGTGTTGTCTGAGTCTTTGTATAGGTTATGATGTCAACATAATGACCCAGCTCATGTGCAAGAACCTTCATAAATTCCGCGTCATCCTTAATATCACTAGCCATAGTAATACGTTGTCAGTTGAATTG
>SSGK01000044.1 GCA_008015855.1 Candidatus Altimarinota bacterium
CTAAAAGTCCATTCTTTTGAATGGATTTTCAGGTTTTAGTATAACTGAATACTCTAGTACTTGAATAAAGTTTGGTGAGACCATAAAGATAGAAACTCTACTCTAAATATATCATATAGAGTAAATTTTCTAAGAAAACAGGGGATCTTATAGCGGTAAATTATTTTAAAACTGAGTGGAATACATAAATAATTTGATACTATTATATAACTCTTTGAGAAACCCATTATTGAAAAATTATAAAAAATAACTACTTTACTGGGAATGATATATCAAAAGAAGGAAATATATACCTAATTGTTAATTTTTCTATATGGTAAAAATACCAGATCGCGTCAATGAAGTGAAAGAATCAGAAGTATCTCCTGAGCAAATAAACGATTGAGTTATTTCATATATTGAATTTGTTACATTTATAATTAGCGTAATCATTACATACTATGCATTTAAAAAAATGCCCTTCAAGAGGATTATAAAATATACAACAAATAACCTCAGTAAAATATTCAATTTTACTATAAATCATTACAAAAATATAGAATCAAATTTCTCAGATGCATGAAAAGTACATCTAAGAATTTTTATACTTCTCTATTGAATATTTAGTATTTATTTATTCATTATTTGTTGAGACTTTTTCAATAAAGAATTTAGGTTATGATTGATTATTACTATATTTTTATGATTTTTATCGACATTACTTATATCCATATTTTTGCTTAGGTTATTATATTTTATACTAACACCAATATTAAAATTAGATATTGACCCATTTTTATCAAGGGAAATACACTCATATTGGTCTGCAAAAAAAGATAAAATTCTTTGAAATGAAAACTCCTGGATTGCCATATTGTCTGCAATAGCAGCAGTATTATTTACTATAATTACATTTGTCTCAATTACTTCTGATATGCTTGCCTTATGAAGTTCTCATCTAGAGTCTATCATAGTATGACTGTTTTTTTCGGTTTTCCCAATGTGAGTATTTATTCTACTATTACGTTGGCATACAAAATAATTTGCAATCAAAAACTATATAACAAAAATATCATATTTGTATTTACTGATTCCAAGTACAGCAAAGTACTTTTTTAAGGTACTTAATAAAAAAGTCCTATAAAAACTAGCAAATTTACTCGAAATGTGTGTGAATTGAGAGATTTACTGAGATATAAGAGTACATAAAAATAAAAAACGATGTGCAGTCAAAGTTTGATATATCTGAACAATTGAAAAAATTTGATGCTTTGGATGAAGATTTACTCATGAAGGCAGAGAACTGCTTCAAACTGCTTGTAGACCTTTCCCAGACTTGGAAAAATGAAAATATTTTTAAAAAAGTAGAAATCATAAAAATGCTCTGCTTCAAACTTTCTGTAGACAATGAAAAAGCTCTCCACCTTGCGGAAAGAGAGCTATTCATGGCTGTCAGAAATTTGTCAGATTCAATATGGCTGGGATAGTAGGATTCGAACCTACGGATGCCGGATTCAGAGTCCGGAGCCTTACCACTTGGCGATATCCCAAAAAATACCAAGAATTTATATGAAAATAGTTGAATTTTGCAAATTTTTTATGCCCCTAATATTTGTCAAATGAGCTACATGGATATATCTTGCATTTTACAAAAAAAAGATATGATGTCTATTGAAAGATATATTTTTTATTGTTTCCCTACTATGTTTATTACGCGAATTCACATAGCTATATTGGCTGCCATGAGTGTATTTACAGGAATCATTGCACCGATAACTTCTATTCAGGGAACATATATTCCCCTCCCGATGACGAACATTCGCATAATATCATTTATTATGCTTTTTCTCATGGTAGTGGCGTTTCTGTCTGCAGCAAAACAACTTTGGAAACTCTATAATATGCTCGCTCTTGCAACTACCTTTTTGATAGGATTAGTACTCTTCGCGTTTTTGAGTGGAAAAGTAGAAATCATCACAAGTCCCTATGGACTCGCTTCTTCATGGAGCTGGGGATGGGTATTTCTCCTTGCTGGGGTTCTCTTCTTTCTCTTACAATATCGAACGAATGAAAAATCAACAGAAGAACAGAGTTCTTATCATTATGGATTTGATAATATTATAGCCTATACTGGATCTTTCACGCTTCTCTGTCTTATGGCGGTTATTATTTTTGCATCCTATTTTCAGACAACTCGCGGAAGTGGAAAGGATTATCTCCTTCATGAGCTCTATGGAACAGGACTTAAAGTGCAATCATGAATGCTTGTGAGCCCATCATATGAAACAATTGATTCTCTGACCTATACAAGAGAAAGTGGGCTTGCATTTGGTTACAAGTCACACGAAGGATATCGAATTTTTTCAGATAAAAAGAGCTTTAGTGGTCTTGTGTTTGAAAAGATAGCTACCATCACTCCGAATTATAATAGTATTATTGTCCATGGATGAAAGAAGTGATTTTCTGGAATCTATACTGGAAGTACTGCATTTATGACAGGAAATGACTCAATGCGTATGGTAAATGGTGAGAAATGAGATTTTGCTGTAATGACAAAATCAGGAACAAAGTGGACAATAAAATCAACGAAAGCCGAAGAAACCTCATTCCTAGAAGGGGAAAATATCGAATACAATTCCCTCTTCAATAACAAGCTCTACACGCTTGTAAAGACAAAATCGTGAAGAGCATTGTATGAAGAAACTCAACTACTCTGGTCTGGTTCAGAAAAAATTGAAAAGGTATTCATCTCAGATAAAAATACCTTTGTACTCTTTGGGAAAAATGCAACGGGAGAATATATTGCTATCCAGAACGATACTAAAAAGACTCAATGGACACTCACTGGAATCGTCGCAGGAAGTTTTGAAAGCAACGGGAAAGATATTTCCTATGCGATTAAAAACATGAGTAGCTACATGCTTGTAATGAATGAAAAATCATTTTCATGAGAATTTGAGGAAATTCGTGAGGTATTTATGAATAAAGATGGTGAAACCTACTTCTTTGGGAAAAGACAGGGTGAAACAACTTGGTGTTTCTATAATTCAAAGACATCACTCCTCTGTAATATTCGTGGATATATGAATCCGAAACTTATTCCAGAAAAGGGATCTGTTGTTTTTGCTGGAGTAGAATGACAATCAAAGTATTGGAATATCTACCTCAATGGCACGATTATTTCTGAGACAAATTATGCATATCTCGGAGATATTAGTAAGGATTGGTTCTTCATCGATGAAAATAATCTTCGTAATTATCTCTTCTTCCACTTTGATGCTGGAAAAAATCACTATGAAGTCATGAAGGGAAAGAATCTTCTCCCTATACCATTTGAAGATGTAGGAATTGAGGTGTACTTTACACCGAAGAATCATGTTCTCTTCCCTGCAAAGAAAAAAGAATGAACCTGGCATATCATCGAAGCATAATAAAATCCCTCAATTGAGGGATTTTATTATAATTCTCGACCAAATAAAAGATCTGAAAGCTCTTTGCGCTTGTGAGGATATATCCGTGCTAAGAATAAATCAGATGCAATATCCTTATGTTGGAAAAGTGAATTCTCGGATAGCATGAGAAATTCATCAAAATCAACAAATGTCAGCTCAATTTTTTCACCAGAATCAGGAAGAATATCTTGTACCCATTCGCAATCCTGTGCAATAAAGTAATCACAAAAAGACAGGACGCTCATTCCAAAATCACTTGTTTTCCAATGAATCAACTTCGATGGCCTATAGCCTGTCTCTTCTAATAGTTCCCGCTCTGCACCAACTGCTGGCAATTCATCTGACTCGAGTGCTCACCCAGGAAGTGATAAAAAGAGTGGGCGGAGTGGTTGTTCTTGTTTTGTAAGAATAATCTTTTGATCCTTTGTGGTTGCAATAACAAAGGCACCATCAAGATGGCGTATCCGCTCAAAACGAGCAATACTTCCATCATACATCTCTTGATCCCACTGGTATACCTCGGAACGAACTCAATGAAAAACACATTCAGCATAGTCTGGTATTTTTGGATGTTTTCTCATATAAAAGATACTAATAATGGGCTGATTGTATCGAAGAATGAAAAAAACCAAAAAACTTTTGACTTATATATTTAGCACGTATATAATCTAAGTGCTAAATATATATAACTATAAAAAATATGAACTGAGAAAAATTAACACTCTCCGTGCAAAAACGGATAGAAGAAGCACAGATTATCGCTCAAAATAATAGTCACACTTCTGTGGGGATTCTCCATGTATTACTCGCCATACTTCAAGCAAAAGAGAGCATTATACATACGCTTCTCGATCGAATAACTATCGACACGGAACGATTATGAAATCTGGCAAACGAGAAACTTATGACACTCATGCGAACACAAGAGAAAACAACTAAAGACATTCCTTTTGAGAATGAGATTATTATTGTACTTTCGGAAGCAGAAAAATACTCAAGAGATATGGGAGACTCCTATATCACCGAAGAGCACCTCTTCCTTGCAATGATAACACAATGAAAAAGTATTGAATGAATATGGAAGAATATAGCCCTTACGGCATCGATATTTAAAGAAGCTGTGCTCAGTCTCAGAAATGGAAAGAAGGCTACCTCCAATGATTCCGAAAACCTCTATGAAACCTTAAAAAAATACACGATTAACTTGGTTGAGCTCGCAAAAAGTGGAAAGATTGACCCGGTTATCGGTCGAGAAGAAGAAATTCGTCGGACTATCCAGATTCTCTCAAGACGATCAAAAAATAATCCAGTCCTTATCGGAGATCCATGAGTTTGAAAGACCGCCATTGTCGAAGGGATTGCAAGAAAAATCGTGGAGAAAGAAGTTCCAGATGTTCTCTTAAATAAGCAAATTCTTACTCTCGATTTGGCAGCAATTATTGCATGAGCAAAGTATCGATGAGAATTTGAAGAACGTCTTAAGGCAGTTATCAATGAGGTAGAACAATCTCAAGGAGATATTATTCTTTTTATTGATGAGCTCCATACGATTGTATGAGCGGGAAATACAGAATGAGGTGCTGATGCGGGAAATTTACTAAAACCAGCTCTAGCAAGAGGAAGAATAAAGGTTATTTGAGCTACCACCATTCATGAATATCGAAAATATATCGAAAAGGATGGGGCACTGGAACGAAGATTCCAACCAGTAAATGTTGATGAGCCAACATGAGAAGATACGATTGCCATTCTTCGTGGACTCAAGGATCGTTATGAAACCTTTCATTGAATTCGTATTACGGATAAAGCAATCATTCAAGCAGTGGAGCTCGCTATTCGATACATTCCTGATAGAAAACTCCCTGATAAGGCGATTGATCTAATCGATGAAGCGGCTGCAAGCGTAAAGATGACAGCTACTTCAAAACCCCTCGAACTTGATAAGCTCGAAAAGGAGATTCGTACGCTTGAAATAGAACAAGAAGCTCTCAAGCAGGAAGAATGAGGAGAATCAAAGATATCTGATAGATCAAAAGAATTAGCCGAAAAGAATGAAAAATACCGAACACTCCTCTGAAGATGGGAACACGAAAAAGGAATGATTCATGAACAAAAGGTATTAAAGGACTCCATAGAGAAGCTGAAGAACGATGCACTAGAAGCAGAAAGAAATGCTCAATACGGCGTTGCAGCAAAGCTTCGCTACTCTGATATCCCGGAGAAAGAGAAACGTCTCCAAAACCTCGAAAATGAACTCACGGAGCTTGCAAAAAAATGAAACTCTTTTCTGCGTGATAAGGTAGACTGAGAAGATATTGCACAGGTTATCAGTAAGTGGTCGGGTATACCCGTATGAAAGCTCCTCGAAGGAGAGAAGGAAAAATACCTTCATCTCGCAGACACATTAAAATCAAGAGTAAAATGACAAGATGAAGCCCTTGAAACAATAGCAAATGCTGTAAAGAGAAATAAGACAGGGCTATGAGACGCTGGAAAACCCATTGGAACATTCCTCTTTCTTGGTCCAACGTGAGTTGGAAAAACAGAGACCGCAAAAGCCCTTGCTGAAGCACTCTGGAATGATTCAAATGCATACATTCGTATTGATATGAGTGAATACATGGAATCTCATTCTGTTTCAAGACTTATAGGTTCCCCTCCATGATATGTGGGACATGAGGACTGATGACAATTAACCGAAGCAGTGCGAAAGAAGCCATACTCCATTCTCTTGCTTGATGAATGAGAAAAAGCTCATAAGGATGTATGGAATATATTTCTACAGATATTTGACGAATGACGTGTAACTGATGGAAAGTGACGTACGGTCAATTTTCGTAATACAATTATAATTATCACATCCAATATTGCATGAAATCTCATTCAATCAGGAAAAACACTCGAGAGTGAAGAGGTTCAGACTGAGTTAAAAAAATACTTTAAACTCGAACTTCTCAATCGAATCGATGAAATAATACTCTATAATACTCTTTCTGAAGATATACTTACTCATATTATTGATTCCCTTCTCAAAGACATTGAAAAACCTCTTGAAAAGCGCAATATTCATTTCACATCGAGTGAGAATCTAAAGAAATACTTACTTACCATTGGATATAATGCTGAATATGGAGCAAGGCCTCTCAAGCGTGCTATCACAAAATACATTGTAAATCCGCTTTCTGATGCACTTATCTCTGGAGAGATTCAGGATAATACAACCTATCATCTCGATATAAACGAAAAGAATGAACTTATTATACGATAAGGAATCATGGGGAGAATATATTCTCCCCATTTTTTATTGAGGAATTGTCTTCTTTTTTATATCTTTGAGAAAAATATTTACTAATACTTTTGCTATTTCTGATCGGAGCATTGCATCATTTGGGCGATACATTCTCTGTCCGTTTATTTCTTGACCATCAATCACTCCATACTGTGTAAGAGTGAGTACAGCATGTGAAAATGGTTGAGTTTCATGAATATCAGCATATATTTTTTCCTTCATTGTATCAGATTTATGAAGGGAAAGAACTCTTGTTAATACGAGTGCTACTTCCGAACGAGATATTGGGGCATTTGGGCGGAATTCATTCTTACCATAACCATGAATCCATCCGGCTTGTTCCGCAAAAGTAATATACTCAGCATACCATTTATCTGGATTTACATCATGAAATGATGATTTGGTTCCAATAAATTCATACTTACAAGCAAGGGCACGAACAATCATTTTTATAAATTCAGCACGAGTAAGGGAACGATTTGGCTCATAAAGGGTATCATTATCGATAATACCGAATCGTTTGTTATGCGAAATAGTGGTAAATGGAATATCAGCAATATATGCATTATTTTCAAGTTTTTCAGCACCACGATACATTGCAAGTTCTTTAATCGCATCCTGTGCCCAAGTTCATTCAATATCCTGGAGAGTAAGATATGATTCATCCCACACCTTTACATATCCATTACACATATTAGAAGAAAGAGATGATGATCGTGTATAGATATTAATTTTGTCTTCATCCGGAGCAGAATTAAATACTGGAATATTCGGGAGAAAATCAGATAAAATAGGAATTCAAGGTCCTGAACTCGATCATGTAGCCACTGGAATTGCTGGAGGAATAACAATTGGAGCATCTACTGTAAAGGTAACACTTGCTGGAGTAGTTTCTGTATTTCCAGCTGCATCAATACTACGGAATAGAACGGTATGTGTTGCATTGGTAAGTCCAGTTGCAGTAAATCCGGTTGGAAGACATGCTGTCCATGCTCCAGCATCAATACGACATTCGTAATTGGTTGGGTTCGCGTATGGAGCATCTGTACCAGTAAAGGTAAAGATTGGACTTTGACTGGAGATAGTAGCACCAGAAGCTGGTCATGTAAG
>SSGK01000009.1 GCA_008015855.1 Candidatus Altimarinota bacterium
AATTCACAATGTGCATGTTTTATCGCTGTTTCTATAACATCTTCTGAGATAGCCCCATCCTGAAATCCGTAGAGAAGATTTTCTCAGATTGTTCCATCAAATAAAGATGGATCTTGAGTGAGATATCCAATATGGGCATAATATGATTTCAAGGAAGTTTCTCCTATATTTTGATTATCAATCAATATGCTTCATTGTGATGGCGCAAGAAATCCAGTAATAAGCTTTATGAGAGTTGTTTTTCCTGATCCACTCGGTCAAACAATAGCGGTTACTTGTCCGCCATGAAAAGAGAGAGAAAAATTATTGAAAATACGCTCATTTTCTCCATACATAAAATGCACTCCTTCCAATCGAATATCTCATTTTTTATACAGGAATGTATTTCCATCATGGAGATTCTTTATGTTTTTTCACTGATCAAATAAATTCCAGAATTTCTCAACATCACCGAAACTATGCATAAAGTTCTTGAAAAACACGATAGATCCTTGCATATTTTCGCGAAGCAGTGAAAGGACCAAAAAGAGAGAAATTGCCGAAGAAATCTGAACCACCCCCATCTCGAGTCAGACAAATAATGCAATCGTTACGAAAAATAGAAGAATATTTGGGATGCTATACATAAGAAAAAGTGGGAAATTCATAGCAATATTGTACTCATTCCCTTTTTGTGCATGCGCACTCAATATATCAACCTCATTCTGAATTTTATTATTCTGAAGTATCTCAAACTTCGTCATAATCATTCGAATAATCTGCCTGTCATATTCAATCATTGCATCCCGTTTTAGGTTTCTCCATTTCATTGCCCGGACATTGAGCTTCCAAACTAAAATATGACTCAAAAAGAAAAGGAGGAAGAAAACAACAAGGTAAGAAAGACCTATCTCATACAGTATAACAAATGCACTTGCAAGCGAGATAATGAGTTTTACAGGGGTTTGAAGGGATTCAATAATGAGAGAACTCCATGTATGGATTCAGCGAGATAGGATAGATATTGCCTTCCCTGTTCCAATATTCTCAACATAGGTATTATCCAGATTATGGAATACTGGCATATACTGTTCATGAATAGCTCGTACATGGGGAAAATACGTAGCAGCATATCCCCAATTTCTCATAAAGAAAATAAGGATCAGATATACGATACATCCACCAGCATATATACCCACCGTTTGCTCCACCAAATCAGTCCTTCCCATCTCGAGCGCTTCAATAATATATTTTATCGAAAAAATATTAAACACCGTAATTCCAGAATACATTATCTGAATAATAATTGTCTGAATTCAGAGGGCTGGCAGACGAAGGATGGGTTGAAAAAAATGTCGAGCTTTTTGAAACATGAGGTAAATTAATTGGGTTTATTATAGATGTTTTTCTCGACTTGCAAATTAAGAATCCTACCTAAAATAAGTCTATAGTTATGATATATCCTTTAAATTTCACCTCTTGAGAATATACATTACCGGACCTGCTGGATCAGGAAAATCAACCATTGCAAAACAACTCTGAGAGTATTATTCCCTTCCTGTTACACACCTCGATACCCTTCTCTGGAAAGAAAATTGGATTGAAAATCCCGACTATAAAGAACTCCAAGGGGAAGTTCTTAAAAAAGAGTCTTGGATTATTGAATGACCCAGTTGTTCCATTATTAAGTCGATGGATATGGTTGATGCTATAATAATTCTCAATACAGGGTACATCGGAAATATGGGACGAATTCTAAAACGCACACTATTACACCGTTTTTGAAAAGAGAAACGAATAGGAATTAAAATTACGGAAAGATGGAATATGTCTCTTTTTCTCAAGACTCTTACATGGAGAAAAAGGCAACTTCCCAGAATTCTCAAAAACATAGAATTACACGGGTTACAGGAAAAAACTTGTATTATCCATACGTCTAAAAATATGTTTCAAGAAGTACAAAGGTTTCTCGGATAAAAAATCCAATAGATAACACTAATCAATTCAGGCAATGTTGGAATCACTCAATTCTAATCGTAAGATAGGGGTAACTTCATCTTCCTCTCAGCCTGAAAGATGGAAAGTGATAGACGGTACAAGGTCTGATTTTCATGACCAATAGCTCTCTTCAAATTTCTGAATTTCATGCATATAAAATATTGGATAGTCTCCAGAGAGAGTTTCTCGAAGAAAAATATTATCTGGAATATATCAAATCATTAATAATGTCTCAATTGCCTTTGAATGTTTGAGGAGTAATTCACATGTGTATTTCCAAATCTCTGATTGAACATATTCATCTCGGACTATTCCATATCTTTCTATACCAACAATATGAAGAATATTCTCAAGAAATTGATTATATATGAGTGACATATGCTGTGTATTAAAAATATATTGTGATATACAATATGTACTTAAGAAGAAAAATCAAAATCCCCCCAGATATTTTGGGGAGATTTTTTTATGCAATATGAGAGAGTCATACCTTGGAATAGAGTTCTTTTCGCATTTCAGGGGAAACGATTTTTTCATACTGTGCGAGGTATTTTTTCATGTATGATTCAGCCTTTCATGTATAATTGATTGTTCCATCAAATCCGAGATCTTTGAGGGCTGTTTTCCATTCTTCAATTCATCGAACATCTAAGAGTGATTCCCTTCCTGTATCATCTCGAGTAACATCTACTAATGCTGTCACTTTGCTTCCATCAAATGAAATATCTCATGCATAACTTCCACTCGTGCGACCTGGTCAAAGAAGCATCTCAGAGAGCATCTTAATCACTTTCTCTTTTGACTCACTCGGAAGCGATGCAATTTTCTCTTTTGCTTTTGCAGTATTAATTCCACCATCCGCTTGAACAATTCCCTCTCCTTTTAATTCATTAAAAATCTTCTCATCTTCTTGTAACTTATACACTCAGAATCCTATCGCGAGTGCTGTGGCAAAAGATGCTCCGAATCGAACATTCTGAGAAAGTGCGGCCCGACCAACATTGAGTGTACCAATTTCTGCCATTCCTCAAATATTCCGTGCCCCAATATACGCATGACGAGCAAATCGAATTGTATCGAGTCAGAATTTTCCAGCATCAATCACGGGTTTAGCTATCCATTCAGCAAAAGCCACTGCCTTATTCGGTGCTCGCAACACCTTTGATAATTCATAGATACCAATAGCCCCTACCGCTCAACCTGCAACAATATATCCGGGATGTTTTGGGATATATCCATGCTCAACATCCATTCATTCATAAATAAGAATACTTGCACCATATAATGGATTCATCATGGCAATATCCTTTGCAAGTGTTGTGAGTTTATTATTTTTTGTTGATGCTACATCCGCAATAACAATAGTAAATCAAAGATTTCTAAATAAACCCTCAAAAGCACTTGGAGTTTCTCGTGTTATTCGTTGAATAATCTCCTTTGCATCATCTCAATCTTTTGCTAAGATAGTAATATTTGCTTTTTCAAATTCTGGAATAATCTTTGATTGTTTAAATCCCAATGCAACATTCCTCAAATGCTTTGCAAGAGTCCAATTTTCCTTGATTATACCTCATAAGGAAGTACGAATTGATCTTGCCTCTTCTGCTACATTACGAAACATGAGATCTGTATCATCCATTCATTTAAATGCTCATTTCAATGTTTTTCCAACTCTATCACCCCATCACATGGAAGCAGAAGAAGAGTCTGCATTCTCAATAATACGAACCATTCATTCCTTCCACTTCATTCCACCTGATTTCTCCATCTCTACAAGAGCCGATTTAATAATTCAAGATTCAAAAGTACTTCCAGAATATTGTGTTTGTAAAGAAGTTAATCCTTTTTTAATCGTATCGAAAGAATCATCTGGAGAATTTTTAATAACATCGACAATACGCATTTTTACCTCGATTTCTCATACCACTTTTCTTAAATCATCCGCAAATCACTTCGTTTGAGCACTTCATTCTGGTATTTCTTTCATATAATCGAGCAATATATTTGCTGACTTATTAAATTGTCAGGTTGCTCAAAAATATTGAGATTGTACTCATGGAACAAGAGTTCATTTTTCCCAGTATAAGGGTGCGAGAGCAATTGTAGAAAGTAATTTTGATGCCTTCCCTGCAAGAAACAGAGGAATTGCCATATGATGATATACTATCGGGAAAAATGTTGCTTTCAATTCTCCATTTTCCATAAGCTCTTCAAATCAGTATTCACCAATAAGATTTATAGCCTCTTTTGGTCATTTGGTAACCAATGTAAGAGCTGAACGGAGACCAAATTCTATCATTAATTTTGATCACTCTTTGATCTTTGCAGTAATAGCCTCCGGGGGTATTACTCACTCCTTAATAAGATCTTTTAAGAAAAGGATTCAATCTGTTCATGAAGCAAGTAAAACTTCCATAACATTCCATTCTTTCTTATCTGAGACATTCGATAATACTTTCCCCATTCATTCTTCAATTTTACCTCCATAATTTTTCCAAACTTTATTAAAAGCTGCAAGTTGTATTACGGGATCCTTGATAAAACCTGATTTTACTAAATTATCCCAAGTACCTTTTTGAAGTTTCTGAACCTCATCTGACACCCTCTCTTTCAACTGTTCCGCTTTTTTTGCGGCTGTTTCAACTGGATTGGTAGAAGCAGTTTTGCATTGCTTTCCATCCTTTTTAAGAAACTTTGAAACATCAAAGAATTTATCGAGACCCAGCGCTGCAAAGAGTGCACCTATCATCTCGAGGAATCATTTCCAGAATTTCCCAAGTCCCCATTCATCTAATTTCTCCCCCACTTTTCCTGCATGTTCTTGAACATCGATTGCAACTGCCTGAACAACGGTTCCTGCTTTTTTCGCAAGTTTTCCAGCATCAACCGTTCCATCTGGAATTCAAAGCTTCTCAGCAATTTGCTCTCCTGCTTGAAGAATTTCCTTTCCCCCTGGAACATTCGTCTTTACGCTATCAAGTGCTTTCTCTGCTTGAGCGGCTATATCCGATGATTTCAGCTTCCCAAGAATACTTGATTGCAAAGAAGAATCAGCGCCATTCAAAACCTTCGGAAGTTCCGCATAGAGTGATTTCATATCCTTAAAAACATCCAGTTTTGCAGAGGTTCGAGAGGTAATGTATTCTCGAGTACGTTGATAGAGAACTTCAAATTCCTCGGGAGATAATTTTGGTGCCACTTCTTCACGAAGCATTTTCTCAAGGTCCGAAGTAACTCCCGAGAAAGTTTCTGGAGTTTTGTAGTAAGGAGATGGGAGGAAAGAATTCTTATTCATACAAATTAATTATTTTTTACTGTTATAGTGGTTTGTAAGGTATGCATCAACTTTTCCAGCATATTTTCAGAAAAATCAAGAAATATCCGCTTCAGTGATAGCCTTTGCTGGAACATCCGTCATTCGTTCCATAGTGTCCATCTGATCAAGAAAGAATCACTTGAATGGCCCAAAAAGGGTACAAATAATGAGATTTTGTACAGGATCTGAGAAGTCCATCTGATCTGGATTTCTATAGAATGCTTCCATTCCCGTCATACCAGCTGCCATAGCTCCACGACGATTCCAAACGATATCCTTTGCCATACCACGTAATAATGCTCCGGTTGTTTGTGAAAAGCCATGACTGTGCTTCCATGCAGATATCGTTGCCTGTCAAAAATCCTGAATCGTCATTCATGCTACAAAATTTCAAAGCTTATTCTTATAGTATCTCTCACCTGTTATCCCCATTGCTTCAAGTGTTTTCATTCCTTTTATTTTTTCAAATGCTGTATTGAAAACATTCGTTCATTTTCATTCCTTTGGCGCTGGCGTGGTTTCATGTGATTTCGTTGGGGTAACCTTCTCAGCCAATTCAACTTCTCCATTCTTTCATTTCTGAATAACGGTTTCAGGAGCTGCTTCTGGAGTTGTTTGTTTTGAAGTTTTTGAAGTTCCTACTTTACGCATAGCAGCATTTAAAAGAGCAAGAACGAATCATTGAAAAATTTGCTCACTCGTCCATTCTCCTCCACCCAAAGTAACCTGAAGACCTCCACCCACTATTCCAAATGCGGCTGTATCTAATACAATTCTTGTTGGTTCTTTGAGAAGCAGCTTTTGAGCAAGATTCCCCTCTGCGCTTCAGAACTTACTATAGATTCCATTCAACCCCTTAAAGGCAGCAGCAAATGCCATAGATTCGAGCCATCATTGCATACTGTACCCTTCTGTCCAATTTCCATATTCAATTTGTGATTTTGCAGCACCGTATCCAGCATAGAAAGCGGTTCCCTCGATTGCTGTGGCACCAACAAAACCAGCTCATTTTCCTGCAACCGATGCAATACGAGCCGTTCGAGATACCTGTCATACCATTTCGGTTCAACGTCCAAGGAGAGAAGTGAGCTTACCGATGCGTGATGCACGAGCAGCATTTACTGCCCAAAATCCAGCAGAACCAGTGAATGCACCGGCAGCAATCGCAACAACCTCCATCGCTACCATTTCACATCAAAATTTCCACCAATCAGCATTTTTATCAGCCACATGATTCCATCCAATTCCTTCGATATCCTTAAATAATTCTAGTTCCTTTGATTCTGGAATTTTATTTTTCTTTACCTCATCATATACATACTCATATTTCAAAGCAAGCAGGTTCGATTTCTCGATGAAACTCTTTTTCATTTGCTCAACAATAGTATCTCTTGATCGTTTATCTCCTGATTGAATTAAAGTGTCGGCTGTTGTTTGAAATTGGGTTGTATACGTAGTTACGGATAATTTTGCAACCTCTTCTCTCTTCTCCTTAAGACGCTCTTTTGCCTTGCTTGAAAGAATCTCATCTGATATCTTTGATTCATCCCATGCACTGCTCTTCCATGTGTGGAAGGTATCTTGAATCTTTCCATGCATTTTATTTCCACCAATAAATCCATCAATGAGCCGGTCGGAAATAAGAGCATATCCCTCTAGTTCGTTTTTTATATAGAGGTAGAGTTCTTGTTTATTTCTTGCTTCAATATATTCAATCAGTTTTGGCGCATCCTTGCTTCCAGTTTCTTTAATGAGTGATTGAAGAGCTGGAATCATTTCCTCTTGTTTTAATTTGCCTGATTCAATCGATTGAATAAATGCATCGAGTTTTTTATTCCAATCTTCTGACATATCCTTGGAGGCAAATGCCTGAAGGAGAAGAAGGTAATCATTTGATTTCTCTGAAATATTTTTATAGCGCTCAATTGCCTTCTGAACACTCGAAGGAAAATCTTTGTATTCAATTGGAAGTGGTTTTCCATGAGAGCCAATAATATAATAACGACCATCTCGGAAAGATGCGACCGTATGAACCGATTGCTGCTCTGTTTCTTGTTTTCCTGTTAACTCATTCCATTTTCTTTCTGCTGTCGCAATCCCTGATCCAATAGCGGCTGTTACAGGAGCGGCTGCATCCTTGGCAGATTGAACTGCTGAATCGATTTTACCTGGTTCCTTTTTTTCACTCTTTTCCATCGGTATTTCTTTTGGTGCCTCATACTTCATGCCAAGAACTTCATCGAGATTTTTTGCTGTTTTTTTCACCTCTAAGAGCAATCTGAGGAGATACTCAACATTTTCTTTTCCATACTTTTCAAGAAATTCATTTCATGATACTTTTTTACCATCTTCTGTAACAAGAAAATCACCCCCAAAGAGAGAAGAGAGGGTAAGTTCATCTTTTCCATCAAGTGCTTTTTGTATATCTTCCACTCAAAATCTTCGAAAATTTTCTGATCGAATAAGGTGAGAATATATTTGAGAGAGCTGTTCTCCATCTTTCTTATCAGATTCAACTTTCGCTCTATGCGTCGCAATAAAACCATCCGTAAATCACTTCACATTTTCTGGAATACTCTTTGGATCGAGGAGATGTAAAAATGCCTGTTTGGTTTCATTTTCGTTGGATTCTTGAGATGTTCATCCCTTGGATTCATTAAAACGTTTCATAAAATTCTTTCCGAATTCAGTATTCTTCAGTCAGAGATATCCAAGTCCCGCTGCGAGTGTAATTCAAAATCCTTTCCAACCACCAAATACAACACCAAGAACGAGTGCTGCAAGAAAGACAAGGAACTCCCCTCATGCAAATGAATTTCCTGATTCAGGAGGGCGCATGTGAAATGTCTTTGCTAACTCAATTTGTTTATTCAAAGGAAAAATACCATCTACCACAGCTTGTGCCTGTTTTATATCTTGATTGTATCCCTTTACAAAATCCTTTACATCCGCCATATTCTTATAGGCACCATTTAGGTAAGCCCAAAGAAGCATTTGATCCGAGAGAAGGATATTAGAAGATGGAGCTGTTAAACGATCTCGAAGCGTATCTTTTGTGAGATTATATTTTTTAAAAAGGACGGTTTCCACATATTGAGCCACGTTTGCATCACCTACTAATTCTCATTTTTCATTTAATTGGGATGCAAGAAAAGTATCTCGCTCAGAAGAGTTTAGAAGAAGTGCTTTTTTGATATGCGTGAGAGAAATATCTTCTATCGCAAATTTCGCACGGAAATACTCATGAAGAGAGGAGACAGAGTCTTTTTGTTGTTCAGTATCGCCTTTCCCCTTATATTGAATCGTAAAATCATTTTCTCATGAAAACATGAAAAAATACCCCTGACTCGAAAGAATATTGAGAAATGAGTTTACCGTTAATTGCTTAAATGATTCACTCTTATCTCGACTAAATTCGAGAGCATCATCAAACTCCATTTTCCAATGAGCAATAGAAAAATTTCCATCGGAAAGTCGCTTTGTTTTTTCAGCCAGTTGAGAAGCAAAAGCATTTACCTGCTCTTTTACGATTGGCTTCTTTTCTTCGGATACAACTCATTGGGATGGTGCTACTTCAGATGATGGTTTTACGTCAACCTTTTGAGATGGTGGAGTAATTTGAGATTTTAATTCTGCTCGCTTGAGTTGAGATTTAGCAACAGAATTCATAATATCATTTTGATGCTGTGCCTGCATCAAAGCATACTTGGATACCATTTCTTCCCAACGGGTAAAAAGTGGCTCAAGTGCACCAGTATAATCTGGACGCTGACGTTCTTGTCGTATCCATTCAGCATCTGCATCAATACGAGCCTTAATTGATTCAATAGGCGTATCGGTCGTAAATTTGTTTGACCAATCACGGTTTGTCTCATCTGGTTTTTCAATCTTTAAAATATTCACCGCAAGAGTATCTGCCGTGGTTTCTACTGTTCATTTATTAGCACCGCTCAAAAGTGACATAAGGAAAAAATAAAGAATATCAGTTTCTCCTCTATGCTATCACAAGTTCTAGAAATCTACAAATTTTCGAAGATATATAGCATAAATTTTGCATCCATTATATGGAATAGGTTGCAAATGCAAATTATTCGATATAAAAATAATATGGCAAGTCTCCATTCTCTATAAAAAAAAGACCCTTTTTAAAAGAGTCTCATAGTATTCGTGGATTCAAGAACAATAACATTTCGTTTTACTAATTCTACAAAGGATCGCATGGTTGCTTCTACATCGACCATAGCATTATGTGCTCATTCAAACCATTCCTCAAAAAGAAACTTGTGCAGCTCGGAAAGTTTCGGTGGTTTATAGGAGAGTCATCGTCATTGAAGCTTACAGTATTCGGTAGAACTTCTCATAGTACAGATAGATTTCATAGGAGTATACTCCCCTACGCGTTTCATACGCGCAAGTTCATAAGCTAAAACGGTTTCATCGTATTCTATATTATGACCCGCCACCACATCAGCGCTATTAAGTACTTTTAGTATCTTATCAATAGAATCTTCAATATATGGCTTATCCACTAAATCACGATCATAGAGACCATGTACTTGAGAAGCTGCAAATGGAATCGAAATCTTTGGTCGAATGAGAATATCATGGCGTTCTATCTCGCTATAATCACCCTGTTCTGAAATCTCTCAAATAATCGCTGCAAATTGAATAATATGTGGTTGTTGATCGAGGGTTCATTCACGTACTGGAAAACCAGTGGTTTCCGTATCCCATACACATACACGCATAGAAAACAATCAATAATAAAATAATGACGAGAGTATATAAAAAAAGAGGGAAAAGTCACACTCAATCACTCAAAAAAAATCCCTTACGGGATTTTTTTAGTAGAAACGCTTATAATCAAAACTCTTAAGGTCGGAATCTATTCTACGAAGAATATCAAGAATCACTCCAACTACGATGATAAGTCCAGATCCTGAGATAAGAAAATCAATATTTCCATTTCCTGCAACGGGTATATTCAACATTAGCGCAAGCTTTGTTACAACATATGGGAATACCGCAATGAGGGCAAGAAAGCTACCACCAAAGAGATTGAGATGATCTGAAGTCTTTTGAAGATACTCTGCTGTCTCTTTTCCTGGACGAATACCAGGAATATATCCACCACGCTTTTGAATTGTTTCAGAAACCTCATCAGTATTGAAGGTAATCGATACATAGAAGTATGAAAATCCAAGAACCAAAAGGAAGTACACTGTTATATAAATCCAACCTGGATTATTCATAGAAAGATTTGCAGCGAGCCATGCACCAATTTCAGCACTTGAACCTGTTCCCTTCTTTTCAAGAATTTGACCAATAAGAGATGGGAATGTAACGATAGATACAGCAAAGATGATAGGAACCATTCCAGCCTGATTAATACGAATCGGAAAATGAGAGCGTTCTTCACGGCCAGTACGAGTATAAATAAGAGGAACTTTTCTGTATCCTTCGGTAAATTTAATAATTACATAAATAACACCGAGAGTAAGAAGTGTCAAAGCTACAAGAAGTCCAATACTATCAGTAGAGAGGTATCCAAGAATATGTTGTGGAACTCCAGCAAGTACTCCAGCAAAGATAATAATAGAAGTTCCGTTTCCTATACCACTTTCGTTAATAATATCACCAAGCCAAAGGAGAGCCATAGTACCAGCAGTGATAGTAATCATAGCAGGAAGAACTACTCCTGTAAAATCAGTTGTATCGATAATACTCGTTCCTGATGTGCCAATAAGGGTATTCAAGAGAAGAATCATTCCATAGCTTTGTGCAAGAGCAAGAGGAACAGTGAGCCAACGAGTATAATTATTGAGCTTTTTTTGACCTTGTTCTCCTTCCTTTTTGAGAGCCTCAAGTGATGGAACGATTACAGCAAGAAGCTGGATAATAATTGTTGCATTGATATAAGGAGCAAGACCCATGAGAACAATAGAAAAATTCTCAAGTCATCCACCCATAAGCGCACCGAAAAACGCAAGTTGTTGGTTCGCTTGAAGCTGAGTTGTAAATGCATCAAGTAACCCTACTTTAACACCTGGAACAGGAATAGCAGAAAAAAGCTTGTAAATTACGATAATACCAAGAGTTACAAGTATCTTCTTTCGAATGTGTTCTGTTGTCCAGATCTTCTCAAGATGCTTAATAATCATATAATAAAAGTTAGCAAAAATAATAAAGGTTTTTGTTGTCAAACATCATATGGAAAACGCTTTAAAACGCAAAAAAATCCTTCTTTCGAAGGACTTTATTATGCGATGTTAACGGTTCCTCCTGCTTTTTCAATTTTTTGTTTCGCGCTTTCTGATACAGCATCAGCAAGAATAGTAACAGATTCTGTTAAAACACCATTTCCAAGAACCTTCAAGAGCTTTCCTTTTTCACGAATAATACGCTTTTCATAAAGAACAGCATAATCAATGTCAGTTACTCCGCTTTTTGCAAGCTTCTCAAGAGAATCAAGATTAACAATAACAAATTCCTTTGGAGCAAATGCAGTAAAGCCACGCTTCTTTGGAGTACGACGGAAGAGAGGAGTTTGTCCACCTTCAAAGGTAGGATAACGCTTTCGTCCAGTTCGTGAATTTTGTCCATTCATACCAACACCACAGCGTCCTCCTGATCCGGAGTTAACACCACGACCAAGACGTACGCGAGCTTTTTTTGAACCTGGAGTAGGAGCAAGAGTTGTAAGACTTACCATACAAGAGAATTAATGGGAAAATAAACAATGATTATTCAGCAGACTTTTTTGGAGCACGTGCTTTTGGAGCTGCCTTCTTTGCAGGAGCTTCAGAAGCTACAACTGTTTCAGTTTGAGTTGATTTCTTATCAAATCGTGGAGTAAGATGAAGTGGCTTAATAGCTGAAAGTGCCTTCATAGCTACACGAGCATTTGTAATGCGATTTGGAGCACCATGTTGCTTTGCAATAACATCTTTCAAACCAGAAACCGCAAAAATTTTACGAATTGATCCACCAGCGATAATACCAGTACCTGGAGAAGCTGGATGAAGAAATACTGAAGAAGACTTGAAGCTTACAAAAACATCATGAGCAATTGTACCGTTGACAATTGGGAATGTAATAAGATTCTTCTTAGCATCACGAACTGCCTTTTCAATAGCAACCTGAACTTCACCTGCCTTACCAATACCGAGACCAATACGTCCCTTACCATCACCAATAACTACAGATGCTCGAAAGCGAAGTTGACGTCCACCAGCTGTTACACGAGTTACACGATCAATTGCAAGAAGTTCCTCACGGAATTCCTTTTCTTCTTGACGCATACCACGGTTTTCACGACGATCACCACGAGGGCGACGTTCACCGCGAGGAGCAGCTTCAGATGATTCAGTAGCCTGAGTAGTTACCTCCTCTGTTCCTTCTTGAACTTCTACTGGAGTTTCAATTTCAGCTTGAGTATTTTGTACGTTTTCTGACATAAAAGATGAGTAAAAAGCGAATAAAAATTAGAGTGCAAGTCCTGCTTCACGAGCTGCATCAGCAAGTGCCTTAACACGTCCGTGAAAAAGACATCCTCCTCGATCAAATACACATTCCTTTACTCCAAGCTCAAGTGCCTTCTTGGCAATTTCTTGACCAACAAGAGTAGCACGTTCAGACTTTGTTCCCTTTGCATCGATATCGTTTGCAGAGCAGAGAGTCTTACCTGAAAGATCATCAATAAGTTGTACACTTATATGAAGATTAGAACGAAATACACTGAGGCGAGGCTTTGTAGCTGTACCTTCGATGCGTGCACGAACACGAATTGCACGACGATTTCTTTTAGCGAATTTTTCCAACATACGGGAGAAAGTGAGAATAAAATTAAGAAGAGATTATTTTCCAGCGGTCTTACCTGCCTTGCGACGTACATGTTCACCTACATAGCGAATACCCTTTCCTTTGTATGGCTCAGGCTTCTTAAGAGAGCGAATATATGCAGCAAAATATCCAATAAGTTGTTTATCATGAGATGATACATGAATCTTATTCTTATCATCCTTATCTGCTTCAATTGTAATTCCAGCAGGAGCATCAACATTAACCTTGTGTGAAAAACCAAGAGAAAGCTCAAGTTTTGTAGGACTCTTAATATCAAACTTATAACCTACACCAATAATTTCAAGAGACTTTTTGTATCCTTCAGATACCCCCTTAACATTGTTAGCGAGACAAGCTCGTGTAAGACCCCAAAAAGCCTTTTGTTGCTTATCATCTTGATTTGCAATAGATACTTTAAGAGTATTACCTTCTTCAATTACCGTCACTCCTTCATAAATAGGAAATGAAAGGGATCCTTTTGGACCATTAACAATCACCTCAGTTTGAGTGATTTGCGCGGTTACACCTGACGGGAGAGTAACGGGGAGTTTTCCGATTCGAGACATAGTAGTATAAACGAAAAATTAATGCTAGTAAACTTCACACAAGAGTTCACCTCCAACACCGAGGGTATGAGCTTCATAACCTGTAACTACACCCTTAGGAGTAGAAAGGATATAAATACCAAAACCGTTACGAGATTTTTTAATCTCAGTAGCTTTTATATACATGCGCTGACCTGGTCGGCTAATACGACGGAACGATGGAACGTACTTAGTCTTGCGAACATCTTGAAGAGTAATCACGAAAGAACGCTTATCCTCACTTACAGTGTAATCGATGATATACTGATTCTTCTTGAGAATGCGGAGAATTTGTTCTTTAAGACGAGAAAATGGAGCTTCAACAGTTTGAAGACGAGCAAGATATCCATTACGAATCCGAGTAAGAAGATCTGCGATTGGATCGATTATCATAATCTATAATGAAAAACAGAAGTAAAAATTACCAGCTAGATTTACGTACACCCATGAGTTCACCGGCATTTGCCTTCTCACGAACACATATACGACAGAGATCAAATTTTCCCATATAACCCTGAGGACGTCCACAAAGTGAACAACGATGATAGAGTCGAGTAGAAAACTGTATCTTCTTTCCGAGAGCATGGTCACGCGCTGCTTTTTCGAGCGCATTCTGACATTTATTAACAATGGATTTACGTGCCATAAAATGAAAAAATTAACGAGAGAAAGGAAAACCGAGCTTATCAAGGAGAGCCTTAGAATGATCTTTACTCTGAGTCTTGAATTTGATTGTGATTTGAAGTCCATGTGGCTTAACTACGTCGAGCTGAGGTACTTCTGGGAAAATTGTATGTTCCTTAATACCAAAGTTGAAGTTTCCAGCATCATCGAATGAGCGAGAAGATATTCCACGGAAGTCACGAACACGAGGAAGAATGATTGCAATAAGCTTCTCAAGGAAGTGAAACATTCTGTCTCCACGAAGTGTAACCATCATACCAACTGGCATATCCTTACGGAGCTTAAAGTTAGAGATAGCTTTACGTGAGAGAGCAACTCGTGGAAGTTGTCCAGAAATAAGTGCGAGATCATTTTTGAGACTTGAAAAGTCTTTATTTCCAGCAGCAACATAGGTACCGATACCCATATTGAGAACAATTTTCTCAATACGTGGAAGCTCCATTGGATTTTCAATTCCGAGCTCTTTCTGAATTTCCGGAAGGATTTTCTTTATGTAATTTTCTTTGAATGACATAATCTCTTGGTGAGAATAAATAAATTAGAGAACTGAACCTGACTTCTTTGCAAAACGAACTTTCTTTCCGTTTTCAATCTTGTATCCAACACGAGTTGGTTCACCAGTCTTTGGATCAGCAAGCATAACATTTGAAACATCAATAGGTTTTTCAAATTTTACGATTTGACCAGGAGTAGCACCTTGCTTTTTAACGTGTTTTGTAACAATATTAACACCTTCAACAATCACCTTGTTCTCAGAAGGAAAAGCACGGAGCACTTTTGCTTTCTTTCCCTTATCCTTTCCGGCAATAATTACAACGGTATCTTCAGTGTGAATTTTCATAAAATAGAGAAGATAATAAAACTAAACAACTTCTGGAGCAAGGGAGATAATCTTTTGATATCCACGACCCTTGAGCTCACGGAATACAGGTCCAAAAATACGAGTTCCCTTTGGTTCCTTCTTGTCGTCAATAATAACACAAGCGTTATCATCAGAACGAACGTAAGTTCCATCATCACGTCGAATAGCATTAGCAGTACGAACGATCACTGCTTTACATACTGACTTCTTCTTGATGTTTCCGTTTGGAAGAGCCTTCTTAACAGAAACTACGATGATGTCACCAACTGAAGCGTAACGACGCTTAGATCCTCAAAGAACTTTAATACAGAGTACTTCTTTCGCTCCTGTATTGTCCACGACTACGAGTCTGCTTTCTGTTTGAATCATATACGAGTATAAGAAAATTAGTTACTAGAAGTGTTTGAAACAATTGAATCTTCGATGAGTATCCAACGCTTTAACTTTGAAAGTGGACGAGTCTCACGAATTGTTACGGTATCACCAAGTTTTGCAGCACCATTTTCATCGTGAGCATAAAACTTAACAGAATACTGATATCGTTTCTTGTACTTCGGATGAGTCTTGTAAGTATGAACAGTGACAGTAATAGTTTTTTGCATTTTAGTACTTGTCACGATCCCAGTCTTTGTACGCATAGAAATAAAACGAATAGAAAATATTATTTAGAAGAAAGAAAAGTAGATGCTTGTGCAATATACTTTCGATACTTTCGAAGAAGGTGTGGTTGCTTGAGCTCACCCATAGTATGCTTCATTCGGAGAACGAAGAATTCTTTGCGAGCACCTTCGATCTCCTTTCGGATTTCTCCAGCTTCAAGACTCTCGAGCACTTCAAGATCTTTAAATTCTTGGGATGTTGTTTTCTTAGTTCGTGGCATAACGAGAAAAATAGAGAAAATTAATGAGTTTTAGAAATCAGTTTTTGAAAGAAGAATCTTCGTTTTAACTGGGAGCTTGTAAGAAGCAAGCGTAAAAGCTTCCCTTGCAACTTCTGGGGTAACATCTTTGAGTTCAAAAATGATACGTCCAGGTTTTACAGGAGCTCGGTACATTTCAACACTTCCCTTTCCTCATCCCATTGGAACTTCAAGAGGTTTCTTCGTAAAAGGTTTGTCTGGGAAAATACGAATCCACATCTGACCTCCCTTTTTAAGGAAACGGACGATCGCTTTACGTGCTGATTCAATCTGACGAGAAGTAATATAACCTGCTTCAGTCGTCTTGATAGCGTAATCACCGAAGTTGATTTCAGAACCGCGAGTAGCAATTCCCTTGATCACACCACGATGCGCCTTGCGATATTTCGTCTTATTTGGTTGTAACATGGAAAAATGTGTTAAGAATTATAGAGATAATTTGAAAAAATCAAATTTTATTTTTTAAATACATCACCTTTGTATACCCAAACCTTGATACCAACTGTACCAGCGACTGTTTCAGCGCGTTCTGTAGCGTAATCAATGTCAGCACGAATAGTTTGAGCAGGAATAGCACCATCCTTGTAAGTCTCACGACGAGCAATTTCAGCACCATTAAGACGTCCACCAAGTTTTACCTTGATACCAAGACCACCCTTTTCAAGAGTTTTTCCCATTGCATTCTTAATAACACGACGGTAAGGCATCTTTTTTTCAATTTGGCGAGCAATAGAATCTGCAACGATTGAAGCAGAGAGTTCAGGTTTGCGAACCTCCTTAATTTCAATAGTGAAAACATATCCAGGAAAACGCTTTCCAAGGTTATCCTTGAGAAGATTTACGTTTTCATCATTCGTTCCAAGAGCAAGTGCTGTTCGTGAAGTATACACAACAATATTAACAGCATTTCCGCTTGAATGATTAATGAAGAGGTTTCCAACAGGAACTCCCTTAAAGTGTTTAGTAACAAATTTACGTATCTGAAGATCATCAGCTACATAAGATGCATATTGCTTCTTATCAAAATATCAGCTTGTTCTCCAAGTTTTGATATATCCGATACGGAATGCAAGAGGACTTACTTTGTGTCACATAATCGTATGAAAGGAAAAATTAAAAAAGAATTATTTTACACCAAGAGCAACATTCACATTTGAAGTTCTCTTAAGGATACGATGTGCTCGTCCTCGAGAAATTGGATTGTGACGACGATATACAACACCCTGTGTAACAACAACAGAACCGATACGAAGATTTTCAAGTTCTTGACCATCATTATGAGTTGCATTAGCAACTGCACTGGCAATAACCTTGTAGAGAATGTCTGCACCCTTCTTCGGCATAAAGCGAAGTGTATCAAGTGCTTGTTTTGCATCCATTTCACGCACGATGTAAGCGATTACATTGAGCTTCTTAGGTGAGATGCGTACGTTACTAACGATTGCTTTCATAAAAATCGAGAAATAGAGAAATGAAAATTATTTATTACCTGAGTGACCAGTGAAACGACGAGTGAAAGAGAATTCACCGAGTTTGTGACCAACCATATCTTCTGTTACAAAAACTGGAACATGTTGTTTTCCGTTATGAACACCAAATGTGTGACCAACGAATTCAGGTGCAACAGTACAATCGCGAGCCCATGTTTTAAGAACGGTTTTCTTACCACTCTCATTGAGAGTTTGAACCTTCTTCATGAGACGAACATCTATATATGGTCATTTCTTGAGACTACGAGTCATAGTGTGAGAAGTTAGAAGTGTAGAATTAAAGGAGAATTATCACATGAGTTTTCCAGAACGAGTTCTGAGAATCCAACGATCTGTATACTTTCTGTTACGAGTCTTGATTCCACGTGCAAGTTTTCCTTGTGGTGTCTTAGGACCCTTACGTTGTCCAAGTGATTGATGTCCTTCACCTCATCCATGTGGATGGTCTACTGGGTTCATAGATGAACCAAGAACTGTTGGTCGGATACCCATCCAACGAGAACGTCCAGCCTTACCAATTGTGATTTGATTCCAGTCAATATTAGAAACAGTTCCAACGGTAGCATAACATTTCTTGTGTACAAGACGAATTTCACCAGAAGGCATCTTAAGTTGAGTGTATTCTCCTTCTTGAGAGATTACTGTTGCAGATGAACCAGCTGAACGGATAGCAGTAGCTCCTTGTCCAACAATCATTTCAACATTGTAAACTACGATACCAGTTGGGATATTTCCGATTTCCATACGATTTCCAGCAATTGGCTTCGCAGTTGCTGCTGTAATAATAGTATCACCAACTTGCATGTCCTTGTGAGCAAGAACGTAACGACGTTCTCCATCTACATAACATACGAGAGCAATGAAACCTGAACGATATGGATCGTATTCAATAGTTTCAACACGAGCTGGGATATCAAGTTTATCAGTAAACTTAAAATCAATGATACGATAGAGCTTCTTATGACCAGCACCCTTATGACGTACACTTACGCGTCCAGCACTATTACGTCCAGCTGTTGCCTTAAAGTAAGTAGTAAGTGGCTTATATGGTTCTGTAGCAGTAATCTCATCAAATGAGAGCCCTGTCATGAAACGTCGTGATGGGGTGGTAGGCTTATATTTCTTGATTGCCATAATAAAATGAGTTAAGATTGAGTAAGATAATGAGGATTATTGAACTTTTTGAAAATCAACAATTCGATCATTTCCTGCAAGCGTTACCATAGCCTTTGTCATAGGACTACGCTTCATAGCAACACCTTTTCGAGTATTATGAAATTTTTCACGTGTTTTAATGATGTTTACTTTCTCTACTTTTACCCCGTAAAGAGTTTCGAAAGTTTTTTTCACGTCAATTTTTGTAGCACGTGGATCAATTACACAAGTGTAAACTCCGCGAAGTTCAGCGTTGGTACTCTTGTTTGTTACCACGATTTTCTGAATGACATTAAAGATTGATTCCATATCGGAGAGAGTAAAAAATGTATGAAATTAAATTATTCTTGAGTAGCTTCTTCTTTCTTCTTGCGAGTTGTCTTCTTAGGAGCCTTAATTACTTCTTTTGCTTCAACATGGAAGTGGCTATAAAGATGTTCAAGTGACTGCTTTGTAAATACAAGGTCAGTATACTTAAGAAGATCATGTGGATTAAGGTATTCAACATTGATAACCTTAATGTTTGCAAGATTTTGAGCACCTTGTACGCGAGCAGCTTCTTCGCGAGTAACAGCAATTACTCCCTTTGCAACATTCATCGCAGAAACAACTGATGCCATATTCTTTGTACGTCCACACTCAAGTGTAAATTCTTCGATTACCTTTACAGTGCTATCAGCAGCCTTTGTTGAAAGGAGAGAAAGAAGTGCGAGACGACGTTCTTTCTTATTCATAGTAACTGTAAAATTGCGATCGTTGCGAGGACCAAATGTTACACCTCCACCACGACGCATTGGAGAACGGCGATCACCCACACGAGCGTTAGCAGTTCCCTTTTGCTTGAAGAGCTTTCGAGTTGAACCGTTTACTTCACCACGAACCTTTGTATGTGCAATAGCAATACGTCCGTTTGCTTGTTGAAGAACGAGAAGACGATGAAGGAGTCCAGTATTTACTGCAACAGCAAAGTGAGTTGCTTGAAGTTCAATACTACCGTTTTCCTTTCCTTTTGTATCAAAAAATGGAGCTTTCATAGGATTCAAGTATTACCAAATTAGAATGTAAGAACAATGAGTGAGTTACGCGCTCCTGGAACTGGTCCCTTGAGTCCAATAACATTAAGGTTCTTATTTACAAGAACGAGTGGAACATGTTTAAGTGTGATAGTATCACAACCCATATGTCCGTGCATCTTTTTACCGAGTTTTGTACGACGTGGCTTACGGTTACCAATAGAACCGAGCGCACGGTGGAATTTAGATCCATGAGAAGCAGGACCTCCAGAGAAGTTCCAACGCTTCATAGCACCTTGAAAACCTTTACCCTTTGATGTACCAACAAGTTGAACTTGTGCAACATCTTCAAGAACATCGAGAGTAATAACATCACCCTTCGATACTGCTTCGAACTTTCCTGTAGCAGGAACTTCACGAAGTGTTTCTTTTTTTCCATCAGTCATACGAAGTACAACTGCAGAGTACCCATCATTTTCTACTGTCTTAACTTGTGCAACAGTAATTTCTGGGATTTTTACAAGTGTAACTGGAGTGAATGCACCGTTGTGAATCACTCGAGTCATTTCCAATTTTTTTCCGAGTATTCCAGCCATGGTAATGGATTTATAAATATTAAATGAGAGGTTGTTGGTGCTCTCGGGGAACCGAAAGTTTACCTGCAACATCACTTTTTCAAACGCGAGAGTTTTATAAAAGTGACGGCAGTATATGAAAAGTTCGTTACTTGTCAAAACAAAAATATATTATTTGTATTTTTACTCCATAAATCTAGATGCCATGAAAGTCACCATGTATACTATTTTTGTTCGTTTGATCAAATATCGTCAGAAATGAATGGTTTCGGTCGAGCAAGATAGAATCCTTGAAAATAATCAACTCAGAGACCCTTTAATACATTCAACTCATCCTTTGTCTCCACTCATTCAGCAATCACTTCCATATGATTCTTTCTTGCTCCATAAATAGCAATCTCAAGAAATGTTCGCTTTGCATCACTCTCATCATCATCTCAATCAATTCATTTTACGTATTCTCCCGCTACTTTGAGATAATGGAATCCTTTTCCGGTTAATCGATGTATGCCTGATTCTCCCGTTCAAAAATCATCCACTGCAATCTTATTTCCAAATTCCCTAAGTTGTTTGAGGGTTTGAACTGCCTGAGGGTGTGTAATATTGCGAATTCTCTCTAAAATCTCAAAAATAAATTGATCTGGATGGAGTGAAAAACGAAAACAAACCCCTTTTATAAACTCAACAAACGTCTCATCGATAAGATCCTGTTGTGTAATATTGAAAGAAAGTTCATGAAATGTTCCACTCACAGCAGCAGCTCCTCTGGTTATCATCTCTCTCGTAAGCCTCCTTTGGAGTCAGAGCGATTCAACGGCTCATAAAAAATATCATGGATAGAGTGTTTCGTGTGTGTCCGGATGAACAATGCGTGCCAGTACTTCAAATTTTCTTGGAAAACTACTCAAGAGAGTACTTCGAAATATTTCCTGAAATTCAGGAAATACTAGATTTCTCTCAAATGCCTTCTCTACAATTTTTTGTGTTTCAAGATTCACGCGATATTCATCCGTCTTTTTTTCATGTCGTAATCTTTGAATACCATCGTAGGCACGAATAATGGTTTCATTCGCGTCTGAGACATGTTCTGTAATAGATGTAGAAAAAGTCAGTGGAATCTTTTCATCGGAAAGATGAAACTCCATTTTTTCAATTCACCCTATAATATCACGCTTTCAGGAATATGCGGAAAAACAATTCAAAAATCAACTCAGTCCAATTTATATACCGTTCCATCTAATGCCGACACAATTTGTGGTAACCGTGAAGAAATTTGCTTTAGGATATCATCTCCTCCGATACTTCCATGCTGAGAATCGGTATGAAATTTTGACATTCCATCCGCATGAACCAATACAAACAATTGATGTTCTTTTTTCTTCAAATCCTCAAGAAGGGCGGTCTTTCCAGGAAGTCCTGTGATAGGATCCAATCGTCGCTCTCTATATGCCTCTTCCCGTTCTTTCAATGCCCTTTCTTCTGTAATGTTCTGCCGAATTACCAAGTACTGAAAAATATGACCACTCATATCATAAATTGGCTGCACAATAGTATGAAGCCAGAAATGTTCTCCATTTTTTCGTTTATTACAGATATCCCCTATCCATATTTCTCACGACTGTATCGTAGCATAAAAATTTTTCCAAAAATCCTCGGTATGAACTCAGGAATTAAATAATCGTGTATGAACTCCTTGTAATTCAGAAAGAGAGTATCCTGATAATTCTGCCATTTTCTCATTGGCATCCAAAATATATCCATGAGGCGAAACATGGATCATAACTGTATTCTTTCGTATTGCATTCACCAGAGTAGAGAGCCCTTGTATTATTTGATCTTTTCGGAGACTTCCAATAATAGCTTCTGATATATTTTCAATTAAATCCGATATACATCATGGAATATCCTTATCATGACCATCAATTATTTTCCCTTCAGTGAGCATAATAAGTCGCGAAAGCGTACGAAAAATAGCTGAATCAACGGGAATTGATGATTGTTCTATCTTCCCCTGTAATGAATTACCTATTTGATTTTGCATTCTATAAAGAGAAACTATCCATAAAGTGAATACTGTATACAGGGAAACCCACATAATGTCAAATTTATTTTATAAATTATTGACAATACAAAAAAGGAAATAATATACACTGTATGCGCCTTGATATATTTCTCAGTACAAAAAATTCCATTTCCCGAAACAGAGCACAGTTTATTATCCAAGAATGACTCGTGTCTGTAAATAATACCATTATTACAAAGTCTTCATTTCCCATAAACGAATGAGATACTATTGTTGTGCGGGAAGATAAAAAAGCACTCTGGGTTTCCCGAAGTGCGGTAAAGCTCGCTGACTATCTTGAAACATATCCTATTCCTATTCATGGAAAGAAATGCCTCGATATTGGAGCATCCACCGGAGGATTCACCCAGGTGCTCCTCAGTCATCAGGCCGATTCGATCGTTGCCATTGATGTGGGAAGTTCACAACTCCATCCAACACTCAAGAATATACCAAATATTATATCACTCGAAAATACAGACATACGATCCTATCAATCAGATACCTCTTTTGATATCATTGTCACGGACGTATCATTCATTTCTCTCAAACAAATTATCCCAAGCATTTATCAACTCTCAACTCCTTCCACCCAAATCATCCTTCTCTTTAAGCCTCAATTTGAAGTAGGAAAGAATAATCTAAAGAAAACGGGGGTTCCAAAAAATGAAGCCGTCATCCAATCATGCCTTCTCGATTTTCAAAGATGGATCCAAGGAGAGTGATTGAGTATTCTACAAACAGTTCCTTCCACTCTCAAATGAGAAGCCTGAAACCAAGAATACATTATTCACTGCACAAAAAACATCTAGTTGCAAAATAGATGGATTCTATATAATTCACCCATTCTCTATATTATAAGGTATATTTCTATGGGACGATGACCGGTTGTAGCTGGAAAAAAAGAAGCCTCTGCTCAAGCAAGAGCGAAAGTATTTACGATTCACGCAAAACTCATAAGCCTCGCTGCTGCAGGAGGAGTTGATCCAAGTCTGAATTCGACACTCGCAGATGCGATTGCAAATGCTCGAAAAGAAAGTGTTCCAAACGATATTATTGATCGTGCCATCAAGCGTTGAGGTGGTCTCGATAAGGATTCAAAGCAAGTGGAAGAAATCTACTATGAATGATATGCTCCTGGATGAGTAGGAGTTATTATTCGTGCCCTTACTGACAATAAGAACCGAACCGCTCCGAATATTCGTCATATTTTTTCAGCATACGGATGAAGCATGGGAGAAACTGGATCGGTTTCAAACTTTCTCTTTGATTATCGAGGAATTATCCTCTTGAATATTGCCGATAAATCCGTTGATACACTCGAAGAACATATCATGGAAACATCAGCAATTGATTACAGTATTCTCGACTCTCAGGTAGAAATTATTACTGATAAAGCTCATTTTCTGGAAACCAAGAAAACACTCGAATGATTCGGATATGAAATTATATCAGCTGGGCTCGGATATAAAGCAAAAAATTATATCGAGGTATCCGATTTTGACAAAGCATTGAAAATATATAAAATGCTTGAAGACTTCGGAAATGATGAAGATGTAGAATGAGTATGGAATAATGCAGATATTAATAATACTCTTTGGCAAGAAGTTGCAGAACACATCGAATCACATCGATTCCGTACATAATACCCTTTTTTCTTAAATTTGCCCCTATGGCAGAAGAACAAACAATCCAAGATGGTTCATCATCTGGACAATCACAAAAAATAGACAACACCTTGATTCTTGAGAGAGTTCATATTCATCCCCTCACCTCTTTTGATGAGGCAAACTTTATTGACCTTCTCGAACATTCCCTCTCACTTTCAACTTTTGAAAAAAAACGCGTTATTGATGCGGTGCCAAATCTTTCACAATTTCAGATTGATGAACTCATTAAGGTATTTGAAGATGAACGAATTGAATTTAGAAAACTTATGCCAACAGAAGGAGAAACTATTAAAGGACTCGTTATGAAGGCGCGAAATGAATGGGAACAACTCAAAGTAATCTATATAGAAGAGACGAAACAACAATCAACTCAAAGCGAGGAGCAGAAGAAAATTGATGAAATGAGAAAAAATCTCTGAATTTAATACTAAAACAAAAACCATACCAAGTTTTTTCATTCCTATGTATATCCACGTTATCCCCCTTGAACATTCTCTGGATACAGATATCCTCACATACCTTTGTCCAAAGGTATTTTATGAATTTATACACCAATGATCTCTGGTCGAGATTCCAATCGGAAATCATCTTTGTCACTGAATAGTGGCAAATCTGGAAGTGGGAATCCCAGAAAATATAAATCCTGAAAATATCCGATCGATTGTTCAGGTGATATCCAGTATCCCTCTTCTCTCCCCTTACCAGATTGCTACTATCCCGGCTATTGCGAAGCATTTCTTGATCCCTATTCACAAGATTGCTAATCTTTTTCTTCCCAAGAGTCATATATCTTCCCTCGAGAAAAAAAATTTTCTCCCCCTCAAAAACATAGAACCATCAGACACTCAAAAATGAGCCAAAGGAAAACTCTATTTTTCATCGAAAAGCATTATTACAGCTCCCCTTCTTGAAAAAATACTCACTCCGTCATTCGCTCTCATATTTCCAGATGATATATTTCTTGATGCATTTCTCAAAGAAACAACCATAAAAGCAGACGATTCTATTATTGTACGATGAAATTCTACACCAACAAAAAAAACAAAGGCTTGGATCGATGCCTATAACGGAGAAAAGAAAATTATTCTTTGAACAAGAAAAATTCTTTATTATAATCTCGCCGCATTTGATACGCTTTACTATATAGAAGATGCCTTCTATAAAACTACATTTCAATACCCAAACACCCTATGACATCTTGATATTTTAGACATACTCCTCTCTCAAGGAAATAAAAATATCTCAATAGTCTCAAGTGTTCCAAGTTCTCATGCATTTTCCCTTATAAAAAAGGATTTTGCACTTATCAATATCTAAGATTCCATCATGAACTTTCTCGAAAAACTCTTCTACCAACTCGAAAGACACTATTCGCACCTCAATCGAATTACGGTTATTTGGTATTTTGCCATCTGACTCGAGATTCTTCTTGTTGGAACCACATTTTGATATACTATCCACGATCATACCTATTATAAAGAACTCGCTGATAAACAACAAACCATGACAATACGAAATCCCGTATCTCGTGGTTCTATCTATTCGATTGAAACAAATGGGACGCCAAAGTGAGTTTTTGCAGTAAGTACGGATCTCTGAGATCTTGCCATCTGACCAAAGGAGATTGGTTCAAAAACAAAATTAGAAGATTTCTTAACGGATATTCTTTTTTCAGAATTCTGTAATGAAGGAGGTTCACGATGTCTCGAACGTGTGGGAAAGTATATTCGAGAGGATTTAATAGAACGAGAGCAGATGACGGTAACGGAAATTCGTGAGAAACTAAAAACCTACTTGCATGATAAAATCAATAAACCCTACATTGATTTCGTACTCGTTGCCGAACATGTTACCATAGAAGCAACCCGAGAAATTCAAGCATGGAAAGAACCCAGTCTCTCATTCATTCTTGATAATCTCTATGTCGATCCAACGATTGTACTCAATCCTGATGCACTGGCAGCAAAGTTATCAGAAAAGCTTGGTATTACACTCGAAGCAGCACAGTGAAAACTCGAAAAACGAGCACCACAATACCTGAAGGTCCTCCAAAAGATGAGTATTAATACGCGAGATCGCATTAATGAACGTATTGCCAATGAAAAACTCGCGATAAAAAAATGAGAACTTACACCAGAAGAAAGTATCTATCAATTTTTTATTCTCGAATCACACCCAACTCGATTCTACCCAGAACGAACTATCGGAGGTCAGATTATGGGATTTATGGATAATAATAACATTGGGCGTTATGGAGTAGAAGGATACTTCGATGAAGAATTACAATGAAAAAACTTTGTACAAAAGGTAAAAAAGGATAATTCATGACGAACGATTGATTCCGAAAATCTGACCGAGTTTGAGACGAAAAATGGAATCGATATCGTTCTCACTATCGATAGAAATATTCAAAAAGAGCTCTCTGCAAAACTTGCAAAATCCGTAAAGGATCACAGAGCGAATAAAGGAAGCATCATCGTTATGAATCCAAAAACGGGTGCAATTGAGGCAATGGTAAACTATCCAGATTACGATCCAAATGAATTCGCATGAGTATATGATATGGAAAAACTTTCCTATGCTCGATATGCAAATCCTGGATTTGATCTCCTATGAGTTCCATTATTTGTGGAAGATACGAAAAGTGGAACCCTCGATACGGTAATCGATGGAAAAAATATCCAACTCCGCAAGGCAACCGAATTCGAAATAAATACACGAGCCATTCCAAAGTATAAGTATAAAAATCTTTTTGGTCCTGGTGTGTATGTAAATGATATCGTTGGCTCACTCTATGAACCAGGGTCGGTATTTAAGGCTATCACCACTGCCATTGGATTAGATACTGGAGAAATTAATCCAACCGATGTTTACTATGATAAATGATACGTTGAAATTGATCGCTTTAAGATTAAAAACGTAGCAAGCCAATGTACTGGAAGACACTCTTATATTCACGCCCTCAATTGGTCGTGTAATACAGGAATGATTGATATCGTTCAAAAAATCGGAAAATCCCTCTTCCATAAATATATTCATGACTTCTGATTTGGATCAAAGTCAAATATTACGCTTGAATGAGAAGTTTTCGCAAAAATTGACCCGTATGAAAAATGGTCACGCACCCAGTTCTTTACGATGTCATTTTGACACGGTATCAATGTAACTCAGCTTCAGATGGCGGCAGCATACGCTGTACTCGCGAATGGGGGTATATATATGCAACCATACATCGTTGATAAAATAACCTATCCGGATGGTCGTGTTGTTGAGACAAATCCGCTCCCCCTCCGTCGAGTTATTAAAGAAGAGACTTCCAAGAAAATTACAGCTATGCTTGTTGACTGAGTGCGGCATGGTTTTGCAAAGGCAGGATGAGTTCCTGGATACGACGTTGCCGGAAAAACTGGTACCTCACAAATAGCAAGCAAGGGATGATATGAAATTGGTGCAGCCGGACACACGATTACTTCCTATGGTTGATTTGGGCCGGCAAGCAATCCTCGTTTCGTACTTATTGTTCGTCTCGAACGTCCAAGAAGTGCTATGTATGCCGAAACAACCACTTCGGCACTCTTCTGAGAAACAGCAGAATACCTCCTTAATTATTATAAGATACCAAAAAACCAATAAGTAAAGGTGAGATTATTGCAAAAGAAAAAAGTCTCTGGTACCATGTATAAGCAAATAAAAATATATCTCAAAAATAGCTTATGCATAACCAATCAGATTCTCTTTTTGACCCTCTCGCTCAACTTGATGAACTCCTTTCCGAAACAAATACAAATATCGAAGCTGCTTCTCAGTCTTTTATTGCAAAACTTTCAGAAGGAAAAGAAATTTCATACAGCACCCCCCTCAATATTCAAGAAGAGATTCCCCAAGCTCCTATAAAAACTCACGAGGAAACATGCAATGATTCATTCATTATACAGGATACTCTTGAATCCAATGATGAGGAAACAAACGATACTCCTGAGTTCATTTCTTTTGAAGAAACGATAGAAAAACCTACTCCAAAAAAGCAATCATCACAATTTCTTGGTGTGATTCGATTCGGTTTTACTTACCTTCTTACAACCGGAGCGGTATTCTGAGTACTCATTTTTACACTCAACTTTAGTGCATACTCAACGATTATTCATTCATACTTCAATCCTGAGTTTGCCAAGGAGTCAGCAGATCAAATTAAAACCATTATTGATTCTTCAAAAATTGCAGTGTATGCGAATGAGATAGAAGATTCTGGAAAAAAAGAAGAGGAACTCGCAAATGTAAAAAATAGCCTGGTTGAAACAACCGGTGAGCTTCCAAAGGAATCAGTATATGATCCTGAGGTACTTCTTCGAGGAACCGAAACTTCTCCACAGGTTCGTTTTGATATCATTCCTTATGAAAATCGCATCGTTATACCAAAGATTGGAAAAAATATTCCGCTCGTAGACGTAGCGGTTGATCAAGAATTTGACTTTGATCACATGGAGAATATCTTTATGAAGGAACTTGAAAAATGAGTGGTTCGATATCCAGGGACGGCACGTCCTGGAGAACTCGGAAATGCTTTCATTTTTGGGCACAGCTCCAATTATCCTTGGATTAAATGAGAATACAATGATGTATTTGCACTCCTTGATAATCTCGACTATGGGGATGAAATCATCGTATATTACAATCAAAAGAAGTTCGTATATACGGTAAATGAAAAACAAGTAGTTCGTCCTGGAAATGTAAAAGTACTCGAACGTGATGAAACAAAAAAGGAACTCTCCCTTATGACATGTTGGCCAGTAGGAACCACTCTCAATCGTATGATTGTGTTTGCAGAACTCACAGAAACCAGTAATCAATAATACTCTCTCGTATGAATACAGATATCGTTTTCCTCTATAACATCAATAACCTGCAAGCATATTCGTTTGGAGGGAGCCCTATCGAGTATGCAGGACTTGTTTCCTGTATCATATTCATCTATGTGGTATATATTCTCATACCCTATCTCGAAGGATACTTTCGAACAGAAAAAGAACGTACGGAACAACTTCAAAAAAGAGCTACGATTCAAGAATTGATTATGATGAAGGATATACAAGCAGAACTCGAACAAGAAATGCAAGATGGTATGCTCAAAAGATCAACATAATAAAAAATCCCCTCGGATATCCGAGGGGATTTTTTATGTTCTAATCTTACGTTCATTATTTTGCTTGAGCTGTGTATGCACCATCCCAATTATCTGGAGGGATTCATTCATAGGTCTCAATTCTATCCAAGAAAATATGTGCTACAGAATCTCAACATTCTTTTACCTGAAGAAATTGTTCTTTTGCCCTTTGGAAATCTCCATCAATATAATAAGCAAGGGCGGTCTCAAACAAATTAATCCTTTCCTTCTCTTGGTGTGATATATCCGGCTTTCGTCCTACTAATTCGTAAAGAAATGTGGTTTGTAATTTTCACTTTACCCGTACCTTATCCAGCTTACGAAAGATAAAATCTGAATCTTGTAAGCTGAGTGCAATTTGTTCACTGACACATATTTTCGTTCCATACACCTTATTAATTCATTCAAGTCGAGATGCGGTATTTACTGTATCACCAATAGCGGTATACTCTATCTTTTTTCATGCTCTTCCAATATTTCAGACAATAGCATCTCCTGTATGAATTCCCATACGAACAGAGATTTCGAATCAAAATAATTTTTTAATTTCCGGATTCAAATTTCGAATACTCTCTTGTTGTCTTAATGCAGATTCACATGCATTTTCATACTGTTTTTCATCTGGTAATAGCGCTCCCCAGAGAGCCATGATGGCGTCTCATTCATACTTATTAATAAATCCGTTGGTATCAAGGATACAATCCGAGGTTTTCTCGAGATACATTCAAAGGAATTGCATCAGTTCACTCGCAGGAAGCGATTCTGAAAGAGTCGTAAATCATTCGATATCGGAGAAAAACACAGTAATATTTTTACGAGCTCATCAGAGTTCCAATGCTTCATAATTCTCAAGTACGCTCGTTACAAGTTCTTCTGCGAGATATTGTGAGAGAGCTCCTTTGAGGATTCTTTTCCCCTTTTCCTCGATAAGGTATTTGTAAAGTGAGGTGAGAATCCCTGTCAGGATAATAGAAAAGAATACTTCTATGAAATAATTGAATGTCAGGTGGAAATATGTAAATATCGCAACAACGGATACATACGTCATGAAGAATGCTGCAAAAATAAATCCCGCTTCTGCAATTCGATTACGAAGAAAAAAACTAACGAATGAGAGAAGGAATATAAATGCTACGAGAAATATCCATTCAATACGAGGATCAATCACTCGTATCATACTTTTATCCAGTATGGTCTGGATAAAATTCGCATGAACATACACTCAGGGCATAACTCAAACCGGAGTGAGTCGTTCGTCAAACGTAGTTGCTGAAAAACCAAGGAGTACTATCTTTCCGTCTACTGCCCCTTTTGGAATGATGCCATTATAAACATCCAAGAAAGAGAGTGTTGTAAAATCAGAGTATCGAGAAATAAATTGAGAAAGAATCACATTGGAATCGGTATACGCCAATGGAAGAATAGAATATATATCCTTATGAAAACGGTAATACCCTGTTCCATACCTTCCAGAAAATGGAGTATCGGTATTTATCTTGTTATCAAGGTATTTTCGGGTTACTGCCAGAGAAAACGATTCATACGTTTTCCCGCTCATTGTTTCCTGTGGAATGAAGCCAACATTTGCCGATGTATAATAATCTTCGTAAGGATGAACACTTCCGATTCATACTGATCCAAGAGTCAAAGATGAAAGTGGCAATGCTTCTCGGGTGTATCCGAGAATAACATTCTGTGCTCAGGATATACTCTTTGCAAGAATGATATCATCTTGTCCATTATCTCGAAGAGAAGGTTCCGAAAAGAGTAAGTCAATCCCTACTACGCTCGCCCCATTCTTTTTTAAGATATCGATTACCTGAGCATAGTATGATCGTCGAAAATCCTGCCATCTTCCGAGTCATCCACTTGCATTCAATGTCTTTTCATCAATAGCCACAATAACAATATCATCTCGCGGAGCATCTTCCGAAAATCCAGCAACGAGCATCATCGTAACACTGTGATTTGCCCAGGAAAGAAAATGAGAAATATGAAACAATGGCGTTACACGGAGTAACACCATTGTCATGGTAATAACAATACTAATAGCGATTGCTGCGAAAATATGATTATCAAGAAGTTTCTGTTTCATGACAATAATTATTTATTATATTTTTCTGCCGTATTCCAGAGAGTTTCTAACATATTCTGTGTTCATTTGTTTGCATCTTCGATAAATCCACCAACCGCATCAATTGTTTTCGTTGGATCATTCATTATATCTTCTATGGTTTTGAGGCTCTTCTTATAATCAAATGAGGAAAATTGATTCTTAAGTTCTTCTATTGCCTTCGTTGGATGAAAGGTTTCGATTGATTTCTCAAGAGCTCATTTGAGTTCAGGATGCATATAAGAATCATAGAGAGCACCTCGTGCAAGGGCATCAGAAAACTTATACTGTTCCTTTTCTGGAATCATCTGAAACAATGCAGCACGTACTTTTATCTTCATTTCTACGACCTCTCTGGTATTTCCAAGTACGGATAAATCCTGATAGAACCGAAGGAGTGCCTCCTCACTCATCGATTCGAGTGATTGTACTGAATCTTTTCCATATGATTCTGCATAAGAAATAGTTATACGGAAGGAATCAAAGAATGAAAGTATCCAGAGTGAAATCCTATCAATAAAGTTCTTTGGTGCGAGTTTTACCATGTAATCATCCAATTTCTTCTTTAACTGAACCCTGTAAATTTCATCAAATTTTGTATTGAGATAAATCCATGTTGGATCAAGAATATCAGATTTCAAGCGTTCAAAAATATTTGACACTCGCGCCACTTCTCCGGAAATAAGCGTTGTGGTTTGTTTTGCATCATTCTCGAGCGTGACAGCATGATCCACAGAATGGATATAATCATTCTCAAGATCAATTTCATAAATGGTTCCTCGAACGGCAGCAGTCACTCTCTGACTTGGAATACGCGTAACAAAGTATGAATTTCCAAAAAGCGTACGAACCACATTGGTCCAGATTTTTCCCTGTTCAATACGATTCGCAATACGGATTTCTGTTAAGTCACGATTTACCATCACTTCTTCGATTACGAGTCGTGTATTTTCCGCCATACGAACCACACTTCCATCTGGATACACAATCGAGGCAATTCATTCGTATGTTACGAGTGTATCATTCTTTTCAAGAGAGTACTGTTCATCCTGTGAGACGGTAATCTTGAGATCACCGCGAAGCACGATGGTCTCCCCTGAAAGGGTATATACATACGGATCCGTTAGGCCATCCGCATGTAAGAGTATAGAATATTTATAAACACTCCAACCTATAAGTGAAACAATGAGAAGGAGGAGGGAGAGGATAATTCCAAACATGAGAGATCGAGAGTTCATATAAAAAAGTGGAAAAAATAGAGATTATGCATATTCTACACCAAATCGTTTATAATTGGAAATTTTCATGCAATCTCGCTACCGTAGCATACTCATTGGAATCATTCTGGTAATTATCTATATAATTTACCTTATTATTATTGATACCTATCGAAATTTTCAGAAAGATACCTATATTGAATACCTCACTGAAAAAAATACAACAGTCCAGGATACCATTGATAATAAGCGTGCTTATAAT